>CAZTOM010000042.1:5076-6354 GCA_964615555.1 uncultured Actinomycetaceae bacterium | reverse complement strand
TGTTGCCGATATTCGTCGGTATCCGACGCCGCCGCTCGCCTTCCGAATGCCGTTCCGCGCGTTCGGGGTCGCCTCCGACGATGCCGCTCGCCTTCCGCGCGCCCCCACCTGGGGCTGTTGCTGATTTCCGTCGGTATCCGACGCCGCCGCTCGGGGTGTAGTGCTCCAGAATGTCCGGGTGCTCACGGTGGGTTGCGGTTACCCTTGCGGGCAGCGCGGGACCAGAAACGGGGGCATCACGAACGCAGGACGTGCAGTGAGGGAGCGGGGAGGGACGGCAATGAGCGCAGACACAGCGCGGCCCGGCCCCGACTCGCCGGAAACCAAGCGCTCCGGCCGGGGCAGGTGGTGGCTTCCGATTGCCCTCCTCGGGGTCTCGGCGGTGTTCTTCTTCATCGTTCCCCTGAGGAACATGCTTTCGGCCTTCACGATCTGGACCACCCAGGATCCGGGCGCGATGTACCAATTGGGAGGCGTGGTGGACCTCTGGCTCGCGAGCGTCAAGTACCTGGTCCCGCCGGCTCTGGGCGCGGTCTTTGCCGCCACTGGGCGCTGGCTCGTTCCCACCGTCGTGGCTGCTGTGGTGGTCTACGGGTGGGGCCTCCTGGCAGCCGCCGCGTGGGGGGTGGGAGTGATTCTGTGATGGAATCCGCGCCACCAGTCGACACCCCTCCCCGCCCCCAGAAGGATGACACCATGACGAGCAGTGACGCCAACCCGTACGGCCCGCCGCAGGACGCAGGTGGGTGGTCGAGTCCGAATGCCCTACCGCAGGGCGGGGGCGCGCCGTCGAATCCGTACGCATCGACGCAGGGCGGGGACGCGCCGTCGAACCCGTACGCATCGACGCAGGGTGGGGGCGCGCCGTCGAACCCGTACGCCTCGCCGCAGGGTAGGGGCGCGCCGTCGAACCCCTACGCGACCCCCGACGCCTCCGGACCCTGGCGTGGGACCGGCCACCCGCCGGGGCCGGGGGAGGGGCCCGGCAGGTTCGACCCGTACGCATCCGGCGCGGGGACGTGGGGTCCGAACCAGCCAGCGCACGCGCCGCGGGCGGAGAAGTGGTCGCCGGTGTGGGCACTCATCCTCGGCGGGTTGGCGACACTCGCGGGCCTGGGTGGCGTGGGAATCGGCCTCTACCTGATCGTGTCCTCGCTGATGTCGGGGCACGAGTACGCGGGGCTTGGCGTGATGGTCGGCATCTTCGCCATGTTCCTTGCCCTCCCGACGGCGGCGCTCGGCACCTCCTACCTGCTCACCCGCCGCCGGGCGCTGTTC
>CAZTOM010000042.1:0-4976 GCA_964615555.1 uncultured Actinomycetaceae bacterium | reverse complement strand
CCCGACGGCGGCGCTCGGCACCTCCTACCTGCTCACCCGCCGCCGGGCGCTGTTCATCAGCGCGATCACCGCAGCGGCCTTCTCGCTCCTCATCCTGCTCTCCGCCCGCTCCTGGTGAGCCCCGCCAACACCCCTACCTGCACGATTGCGTTGATCCCCGGGTGCGGATCCGGCACGTTGAACGAGTGAAGCCGCCAGATCCGACGCCACACGAGGGCACGCGGCCGCGCGGCTCAGAACCTCCGCGTGACCCGCTTTTACCAGGTGGGGTCCGCCGGGCCGTACGTCGTGATCACCGGCGTGCTCGGGGCCGCGCTCGGGCTGCTCCTCGCCTCGAGTGGCAGGACGTTCCTGAAGCGCCGGACGCGCTACTCGTTCCTGGTACTGCTACTGGCGCTCATGCCCGTCCTGTTCGTTGCGGTCAACTGGATCTCTGGCGACCCGGGCACGGGCGATGAGGGGCAGGGCGCAGAGACGCTGCCGAGCGTCGACGCCGCGGTGGTCACCACCGAACTGCCCGACGAACAGGAGGGCATGAACGAGTTGCGCGCCGAGTTCATGGTGCGCTTCGCGCAGACGTGCGGCCCGGTGATGGCGAAGTCGAAGGAGGACACCGCCTTCTACCGCTGGAACCGGTTCGTCGCCGTCAACGAGGTCGGCACGGAACCCACGATCGTCGGCCTCTCCCCCGACGTGTTCCACGACTTCAGCGAGCAACTGGGCCGCACCTGGCCCGACACGATGACCACGCTGTCCACACACGACACCAAGCGCTCCGAGGACGTCCGCGCACGACTCGCGGCACTGACCGAGTACCCGCGCGACTGGGAGGTGTGCCTGCAGGAACTGCAGGCGGCCACCGAGGACGAACGCAGCGAGCCCATCGACGGCGCCACCGAGCTGTTCGTGTGGCAAACGCTCGCCGCCACCTGGCGCCTGCCGGGCACCCGCGCGGGTGGTGCGCCGATCACGGCCGAGCGCATCACGAAGTACCTCACCAAGGCGATGCGCGAGGCCAAGTCGCACACCACCTGGACCGTGCCCAACGAGCAGTACGAGGAAGCGGTCATCGGGCTCGCGACCAACGCGCTCACCAACGAGCGCGTCATCGCCGCACTCGATGAGTTCACCGCGACGGTGCATCAGTCCGTGCGCGCCGCGCTGCTGGGGCAGAAGCTGATCCAGCTCACGATGCCCGGCGTGCCCGACGTCTACCAGGGCTGCGAGCTGGTCGACCTGTCCCTGGTGGATCCGGACAACCGCCGCGCGATCGATTTCGACGAGCGCTCCCGCCTGCTGGAGGCCGTCGACGGCGGTGAGGTGCACGATCTCGACGCCGAGAAGCTGCTGGTGGTCAGCCGCGCGCTGCGGCTGCGTCGTGACCATGCCGATGCGCACCGCGGCGAGCGCGCCCAGTACAAGCCGGTGGCGACCACGACGGGGCACGCGATCGCGTTCTCCCGCGGCAGCGAGGACAAGGTGGCCTCCGTGACGGTCGCGACGAGGCTGCCCTCCGCGCTGGAGGAGCGCGGGAGTTGGGGCGAGCACTCGATCTTCCTGCCCGAGGGGCGCTTTCGTGATGTGTTGACCGATCGTGTGGTCGACGGTGGCCAAACACCGCTGGCGCAGATCCTCGATCGGTTCCCCGTGGCGCTGTTCGAGCAGGTCACCGACCAGGCCTGAGCCACACGCTCAGTGGCACGTGGCGAAGGGCGACACGATCATTGGTGCACGTCAGCACACGCGCTACCGATGCATCACTGAGACCACGATTGCTGGACTCGATCTGTGCTCGGGAAACCGCTGGTCACCTCGGGCAGGCTCGCCGTTTCGTTGATGTCGTCCAGCCTGATGACTCTGGTGCACACCCGGCGCACCAGGTGCTCGTTGTGTGATACCACCACGAGCCCGGCTCCGCGTAGCTTCACCTCCTGGAGCAGGTACGTCCAGATTTGCGCCTGGGTGATGACATCGAGCATGGTGCTGATTTCATCGGCAAGCAGAAACCGGGGTTCACTGAGCAGCGCTCGGGCGACGTTGAACCGCTGCAACTCCCCTCCCGAGAGTTCCCTGGGGAATCGGGTGAGCCAGTCGGTGGCGATCCCCAGCGCCTCGAGCACGGAGCCTCGCAGTGGCCCACCTTCCTCCAGGACGCGGCGCATCCGCCAGCGGGGATTGATCGCCTCTTCCGGGTGTTGGTTGATGAGATGCACCGGTGATCGGCCGCGCCGAGGCTGCGGCTGTCCATCGATGACAACGGTTCCCCGCTGTGGTTCCAGGTAGCCGGCGAGCAACTGGAGCAGGGTGCTCTTGCCGTAACCGCTGGGGGCCAGGATCCCGACCCGTTCCCCCTCCGAGACCACCAGCGAGACGTCCTGCAGCACCGGTGGAGAGTGACGGGTGTACCGGTAGCTCACATCCCTCATCTCAAGTCGCATGGAAGCACCTCACGGCACCGCCGCGCAGGATGCGCGTGGGCGGTGCAGAGACAGAGCAGATCTCGGTGGCATCCGGGCAGCGCGGCGAGAACACGCACCCCGAGGGCATGCCTCCGGGTGCCGGCTGGCTCCCTTCGATCGGTTCGAAATCGTGCTGCGGCAGGGCGTGCCACAGCGCCTTGGTATACGGGTGACGCAGTCTGGCCGGGGTGTCACTGAAGTCGTGGGCGGGGAACTCCTCCACCACGGTACCGGCGTAGAACACCGCCACCTGCTCCGCGAACTCCACAGCGAGATCCAAGTCGTGGGTGATGAGAACCACGCCTTTGCCAGCGTCAGCCAGCTCACGAAGGATCGCGAGCGCCTGGAGCGCCTGGTCGATCTCCATCCCCGGGGTGGGTTCATCGGCGATGATCACCTCGGCATCCGCAACGATGGCGGTGGAGAACAGCGCCCGTCGCACCATTCCGCCTGAAAGTTGGAACGGGTAGAGCCGTTCGGTCTCGGGGGGTAGCCCGAGGCGTGCAAACACCCGGCGTTGACGGTCCCCGCGCCCGTTGCCCCGTCCTGGGCCCTGCACCTGTTTGCCCACGCGCATCAGCGGATCAAGGAACGCCACGGACTGTGGGATCAGTGCCAATTCCGTACCACGGAGCCTACGCAGCTTCTCCTCGTCCAGCACCTCGCCTTTGTACCTCACCTGACCGTCAACCCTGGCATTGCTGGGCAGTAGCCCGAGGATGGCGTGGGCGAGCAGACTCTTGCCGGAGCCGGAGGACCCGACGATCGCAAGGATCTCTCCCTTGGGTACGGTGATGGCAAGTTTGGAGATCACCTCGACATCGTGCTGCGCGAGACCACCGTCGTACATGCGGAAGGCCACGGACAGATCCGTGACCTCGAGCAGGGGTGTGCTTGTCACATCAACCTCAATTCTGTGCGCTGTACGGGTCCAGGAGATTCCTCAGGTGCTCACCCAGGTTGTCGAAGGCAATCACCACCAGGACGAGCGCAAGTCCTGGAAAGACCGCCAACCACCACATTCCGGAGGTCAGGTGACGCATGCTCTCGGCGAGGATGATGCCGACCGCGGGCTGCTCTGGTGGCAGGCCGAATCCGAGGAATGACAGGGCGGCCTCGTGGAGGATCGCGTGCGGAAACATCAGCATGAGGCCCACGAGGGCCTGGGGCACTGTGTGCGGCAGCACGTGATGTCGCAGGATCCACCAGGGGGACCGCCCCAGCCTCCTGGAGACCTTGACGTACTGCTGCCCCCGAATCTGCAGGGCCTCAGTCCTGATGACTCGGGTCAGGCTCGGCCAGTGGGTGAGGGCCAGGCCCACGATCAGGCCCCGCATCCCCCCTCCAAACGCGAAGGAGATGAGGATCAGCAGCACGAGGTGAGGGATGCCCATCACCAGGTCGATGAGGCCATTGATGAGTGCATCGATGCGAGGGCCCCCGATGGCGGCCGTGACTCCGAGCACAACGGCGATGAGGGTGCTGGTCACCGACGCAACAGCACCGACCGTGATGGACAAGGAGAGCCCCTTCACGGTCCTCAGGAACATGTCGCGCCCGAGCCAGTCGGTTCCGAACGGGTAGGACAACGTTGGGGGGATGGACTGCTGACCAAAATTGGGTGCTACCTGCTGCGCGCTGATGAGCATTCCAGCGATGTAGACGACGATGAGCCCTATGAGGAGGGTGGCACCAAGGGCGACAGTGGTGACCCGACGGTTGACCCGTCGCTGCACTCCGGGAATGGACAATGCACTAGACATGGACAGGCTCCTCGCGAATGCGGGGATCCACGAAACCATAGATGAGGTTCGCGGTGGCGTTGCCCGTCATCACGAACAGTGTGCTGAACAGGGTGATGCCCAGCAGCAGCGGCAAATCAGAGCTCAGCCCCGCGGTGGCGATCGCGGAGCCGAGCCCCGGATAGGAAAACACCGTCTCGGCGAGCACGGAACCGCCGAACAGCTCCCCGAACGAGGCGAACTGGAGGGTTACCGCCGGCAGTAGGGTGTTGCGTATCCCGTGCCGACGCAGGATCTCCCCGTCGCTACTTCCACGGGCGCGAGCAAACAGCGCGTACTCGCTTTCCATCACGTCCACCACCTTTTGTCGGGTGTGCAGGGCCACGACGACGGCTGGCATGAGGCTGAGGGTCAAGGCGGGGAGCGCGAGGTGGTGGATTCGCTGTCCGATCGTCACATCCGCGTTGGCCACTCCCACCGGCGAAGAGAACCCGACTGGGAACCAGCCGAGCCCCACCGCGAACAGGATCAGCAGCAGCATCCCCAGCCAGAAGGTGGGGGCGGAATACAGCACGAGGCAGATCCTCTTGAGTACCCGGTCCAGGATGCTCCCCCGGCGCACTCCCATCAGAAGGCCGAGGCCGTAGCCGATCACGCCGGCGAGCAGCCAGGCGCTCGCCATCAGCGCGAGCGTGTTGAGGAACCGCTGGCCGATCACGTGAGCGACAGGCACCCGGTACACGAGCGAGGTGCCCAGATCCCCCCGCACCAGGGC
>CAZTOM010000041.1:8615-12595 GCA_964615555.1 uncultured Actinomycetaceae bacterium | reverse complement strand
CAGCCGCACACGACCCTTCTGTTCCAGCTACGCGCGCTGACCGAGGGCCGAGATTTCGTGCTCAGGAGACTGCGGCGAATCGTCCTACCACTTGTTCCGCACGTCCTCCGCAAACCCGAGGATCCCGTCCACCTCGATCCGCTCCCCGCCCGCGAGGATCCAGCCGGTGTAGTACCCGAACACCTGGTGTGCCTTCATCGCGATCACACCGAAGTCGGTCACGGCAGCGTGGTCCCAGAACGGTTGCAGCACCACGTCCACTGACTCGCTCGAGATCCGCCACGGTGCCAGCCAGTCCGTCTCGTCGTACTCCCAGGCGAGGTCCTCGTGCACCGGGAAGAGCTTCCCATCCACCTGGAACGCGTTCTCCCGCGAGCCCGTCCCGTCCGTCCATTTCCCCCCGAACTGCAGCCCCACCGCTCGACCGTCCGCCACGCGCCCGGCCCCCGCGCCCCAGTTCCACCACATCGAGTACGGCCAGCGGCCCCGGCCGTGGTCGAGCGTCGCCCACGACTCCCCCTCCGGCAGTTCGTAGCGCCGCCCGTCCAGCTCGATCCAGCCGCGCGCCGGCCGCGCCACGTCCTTCACCGTGTACTGGAAGCGCGTCTCGCTCCACGGAACCACTACCCCGAGCGCCTCGTGCCCGTCCTCCCGCCCGGCGACCACGTCGCACCGCACCCGCCCGAAGCCCTCACCCGGCTCCGGGCTTCCCTTGGCCTGCCCGAAGGCACGCAGTCTGGTCTCGCCACCCACCTCGTCCACGCGCGCCCCGATCCTGCCGGGGCCGGGGGGCAGGAGTTGGCCCTCGAGCGTCATCGATCCACCCACGGCCGGGCCGTCTCCCAGGGAGGGTGGCAGCACGGCACCCACACCGAAGGGGACGATCGCGGCGCCCTCGAACCGCTTCCCCGTGGGGATCTCGTACACCCACACGGCGTGGGAGGAGGCGTAGTCCACGTCCGAGATGGTGAAGGAGAACAGGTGGGTAGGGGTGGTGATGAGCCAGTACTCCCACCGCTTGTTGCGACCCCACGAGGTGGCGCCGGCTCCGATTCCGGAGGTGTCGTGGAGCTGGGTCCGGGTGAAGCCCACCGCGTCCGGGTTCAGCCGACCATCGGGGCCCGTCAGTGAGACGGGGGACGTGATCTCGCGCTCGCCGTTGAACATGGCCCCACGCTACCGGGCCCCGAGTCCAGCGACCGTGCGGATCCGGCGGAGCACTCCGTAACCCGAGGAGTGGCGCAAACCTCTGACCTGCGGAGATGCCATACCTGGCCTGTCATGATGCTCCGAGCGCCCGCCAGATCCGCACGCTCGGCGGAAAAAGGCCTCAGTTTCGTCCCCGCAGACGCTTCTCAGCACGCCGCCGGGCCTCCGGCGGCGTAAGCACCTCGAACCGCTCCAGCACCACCATGGTCTCGTCCGTGAGGGCAGCCCCCACGGGACCCTCACCAACACCGCTGGACGCCCCACTGTTGGTGTCTCTGCCCCCGCCATCGGCCCCGACGGTGTCCCCGGCGGCCCTGTCCTCGCCGTCGGTGCCCCTGCCCCCGCCATCGGCCACGTCCGCGCCCACGGCGGACCTGTCCGCGCCGCCCGTGTCCCCGGAGGCGGACTGACCCGCACCGAAGAACTCGCGGTGCACCTGCCGCCACTCCTCGAGGGACTCCTCGCCCTCGCGGAACGCGTGGTCCTCCCCCACGGAGCCGAACGGGACGGTGTCCACGTGGGTGGTGCGGATGAGGGCGCGGGGGTGGCCCGTGCCGTCGAGGATGATTGAGAGGTCTCCCACGGTGGGGAGCTGCGCGCCCTCGGCCTCGTACTCGGAGGCGAGGCTGGTGGTGGCAATCTTCTCCCCGGCCAGCACCCGTTCCACGAGGCGCGTGGCCTCCTCCGGGTCCGCTCCGAAGGCCCACGCGGGCGGCGGGACGGACTCGTCCACGGAGGGGCCGGTGACCCCGCGGATGGGGTTGAGGCCACCGCGGACCTGCGCCTCGGCCCAGAAGTTCTCGATCTCGGTCTGGTTCATGCAGGTCTCCTCACTCACGCGGCGGGCGGATCACCCCAAGGGTACGGCCCCACCCAGAGCCAGGCCCCAACCCCACACACCGCCCCACCCCCGCCCTCCCGCACCCGCCCCCCGCAACCGGTGGCCGGAGAAGATGCAGGACTCGTGAGTCGGGCGCAGGATGACGTGATGACCACGGACGCACTACTGGTGGACCTGGACGGGCCGCTCACCCGGCTCCTCCCCGATCCACAGCACCTGGAGTTGGCCGCGGAGATCGCCCGCGCAGCATCCGAGCGCTCCGGGCGCTCCTTCCCGCCGCCGGTGGACCACGTGGCCTTCCTCCGCGAACTCGCCGCCGAGGACCCCACGCTCGCAACGGACCTGGCCGCCCACGCCACGGCGGCTGAGCTCACCGCCGCCCGTCAGGCCCGTCCCGCCGCGGGCGCACCCGAGTTCCTCGCCGCGGCCCACAACCGCGGCATCCCGGTGGCCGTGGTCTCCAACAACGCCCGCGAGGCCGTCACGCTCGCCCTCACCTCCTGCGGGCTCGCCCACCTGGTGGACCACGTCTCGGCCCGCCAGGACGCCCAGCTCGGGGCCCTCAAACCCGCCCCGGACCTGCTCCTGGACGCGATGGCCGCCCTCTCGGCGGGCACGGCCACCATGTACGGAGACACGGAGGGAGACATGCACGCCGCCGCAGCCGCAGGAATCCCGGCGATCGGTGTCACAGCCGATCCCGAGCGCGCGGCGCGGCTCCGGGACGCCGGCGCGATCGCCGTCGTCGAGAAGCTGGACCCAGCCCACGTAGGAGGGGGAGGACGATGACAGACCTGACGCGCACGATCGTGGAACGGGCGGCCGAGACGGTGCTGCCCACGCGCCACGGCGAGTTCCGGATGGTGGGCTACCGGGGCGGCGACGGCGTGGAGCACGTGGCGCTGTGCATGGGGGTGCGCGACGGCGTGCCTCCCGCCGGTCCGCTGGTGCGGTTGCACTCGGAGTGCCTCACCGGCGATGCGCTCGGCTCCTACCGGTGCGACTGCGGCGCCCAGCTCCAGGCGGCGCTCGCCCGGATTGCCCGCGAGGGCGAGGGGGTTCTCGTGTACGTGCGCGGCCACGAGGGCCGCGGGATCGGCCTGCTGGAGAAGCTGAAGGCCTACGCCCTCCAGGACGAGGGCGCGGACACGGTGGACGCGAACCTGGTGCTCGGCCACCCGGCCGATGCGCGCGACTACGTCCAGGCGGCCGCCATCCTCCGGGACCTCGGCATCTCCTCACTGCGCCTCATGAGCTCCAACCCGGCCAAGGAGGAGGCGCTGCGAGCGCTCGGGATCGAGGTGGTGGAGCGGACCGGGATGTTCGTGCAGGAGCACGCGGAGAACTCCCACTACCTCGAGACGAAGCGCGACCGCATGGGCCACGACCGGCCGCCTGCGCGCGCTGGTCGGGGACGGAACGGGGACTCCGCCGGGGAGCCCGGCGGTGAGCCCGGCGGGGAGCCCGGCAAGGTCACGGCCACCCCCGCCACCCCCGCCATCCCCGAGACCCCCGCCGCCGCGTGGTCCGAACTCCTCGCTGGTCGCGTCCCAGCCCCATCCCCTGGCACTGAGGCGCACGAGCTCGTGGAGCGCTACGGCCCGCTCGTTTCCGCCGGGCGGCGGCTGGTGATCGCGCAGATGGCCCAGTCCCTCGACGGCTTCATCGCCACCCCCACCGGGGACTCCGCCGGGCTCTCCGGCGCGGAGGACCACGTCCACCTGCACCGCCTGCGCGCGCTCGTGGACGCCGTGGTGGTGGGCGCCGGAACCGTGCTCGCCGATGACCCGCGCCTCACCGTCCGCGAGGTCCCCGGCCCCTCCCCCACGCGCGTGGTGCTGGACCCCGGCGGGCGCGTCCCTCCCGATTCCACGGTCCTCACCCGCGGCGAGGCGCCCACCCTCTGGGTGGTCCGCGAGGGCGTGTCCCT
>CAZTOM010000041.1:0-8515 GCA_964615555.1 uncultured Actinomycetaceae bacterium | reverse complement strand
GTCCTCGTGGAGGGCGGGGGCCGCACCGTCTCCCGCTTCCTCGCCGCCGGCGCTCTGGACCGCCTCTTCGTCACCACCGTGCCCGTCCTCCTCGGCGACGGCGTCCCCGGCGTCCGCGGCCCCGTCGCCTCCTCGGTGGCCGGCCTGCGCCGCACGCCTGTGCGCACCTTCCACGCGGGCGCGGACACGATCACCGAGTTGACGCTGCGGGAGCCGCTCGCGTAGGGCTCACCGTGCGGAGGGGCGCCCGACCCCCTCGCGGGCCGGAGCCCTCCACGCCGGGCTCACCGTTCCGCGGGCGTCTCCAGCTTCCCGACGACGTCCGCGAGCGTTCGCGCCGTCACGTCCCATCCCGTGAGGCCCGCCCGCGCCCACAGCGCCCGCTCGCGCCAGGTGGCCCTGGTGGCCGGGTCGGTCAGCCACCCTTCGAGGGCTGCGGCGAGCTCGTCCGGATCGGTGGTGGAGACCGCCGTCCCGGGTAGGCCGCCTACTGCGGCTGCCTCACCAGTTCCCAGTGAGCCCACGCCGCGGGCTCCGAGCGCCTCTTCCGCACCCGTCCCGGCGCCCAACACCTCCGCGCGCATCCCGGCGCCCAGCGCCTCCTCCGCGCCCGTTCCGGCGCCCACGATGGCGGGGATGCCACGGGCGAGGGCCTCCGTGACCACCATCCCGTAGGTCTCGTGCGAGGCGACGCTCACCAGGAGGTCCGTGGCCGCCAACAGCTCCTCGAGCGCCCCGCCCTCCAGCGGGCCCTCGGGCCCCGCGGTGGGAACCCCGGCCGCGCGTGCCTCGGCACCAAGCTGCGCGGCGTACTCCCGGTCCACCGTGGGGCCCACGAGCCGCAGCCGGAAGGGCCGGTGCGCCACCCGCGCCGCCGCCCGGACGGCCAGGAGCTGGTTCTTCCCCGGCCCTACCGCGCCGAGCACCAGGACCTGGGCGGGATCGCTGCCGCACGCCACCGGGGCGGCCTCCGTGCCGGGCGTGGCCACCACGGCGCCCCTGATTCCGTAGCGCCGCGCGAGATCGCGGGCTCCCCAGGTGCTCGGGCTCACCACGGCGGCCGCGGCCGCGAGGGCACGGGCCTCGAGGGCCGCCCGCCGCTCCCGCTCGGCGGGATTGAGCCCGGCCTGCGCGGGCGCGGCCATGTGCACCAGCATGATCGCGCGGTGGCCGGCCTGCGCCGCGCGTTCGATGGCACCGGGGTACTGCGATCCAAGCAGCCCGTCGACGATTGCGACCGGGTAGCGCCGTAGTGCCTCCTCGAGCCGGCGCTCGCCGTCTCCCTGTTCGCGGTCGCCTCCCGCGCCGTCCCCTCGCCCGCTGTCTCCTCCCCCGCGCGCCGGGCCGTCCGGGACCTCCACGAGTTCCACGGGCACGGCGCCCGGTGGCCACGCCGCCACCACGCGCGAGTTGTAGAGGCTGCCGCCCGTGGGCCGCCCGAGGGCGGGAGTAAGGAACCCTGCCCTCACACGTCCCGCCGGTAGCTCGCCCACGCGTCCGGGTTCTCCCGGAGGGTCACCTCGATGGCCTCCACCCCTCCCAGGTCCTCGCTCTCGGCGAGGCGGTCGGCCACGTACTGCGCGAGCCGCTCGGTGGTGGTGAGGACGCCGGCGAACTCCTCCATCTCATCGAGGTTCCGGTAGGTGAGGTGGCCCAGGATCTCGGACAGGCGGGTGGAGGCCGCCCCGATGTCCGCCACCACTCCGTGCTCGTCCAGCTCGGACCGCTCGAGCGTGGCCTCCACCTCGAACGTGGCACCGTGCAACGCCGCGGCGGGGCCGAAGAACGGATCGGGCAGGGAGTGGGCCACCATCATGTGGTCACGGACGGTCAGGCGGAACATGGAATCTTCTCCTTCGTGGTGGGGGCGCGGGGCTCCGGCCCCTCCGTGGCGGTTCAGGACGCGGCGTCCGGGCCGGTTGCTGGCGGGTACTCCACCAGTTGGCAGAGCACGTCCCTCCTCCCCTCCCCGATCTCCTCCATGACGCGGGGCAGGTCCGCGAAGGGGACGGGCGGGGAGAGGAGGTGGTCGAAGACGGGATCACGGAGCGCCTCCAGGGCGGTGGCGAGCCGGTCGGAGGGAGTGCGGCGCGCGGCGCGGGCGGGCGCGATTCGGCCCACTTGGGAGGCGCGGATGGTGAGGCGGCGGCTGTGGAAGGGGCCGCCCAGCGGCGCCGGCGGCTCGGTGGTGCCGTACCAGGACAGTTCGATGAGCTCCCCCTCCACACCCAGGAGACCGAGTGACGTGCCGAGCCCGGCGGCGGTGGCAGAGGCATGGAAGGCGAGGTCGCAGTGGCCAGCGGCATCCTCGGGGGCCACCGCCGCCAGTCCCATGTCAGCCACGAGGGCGCGGCGCTGCTCGTCTGCCTCCACCACCTGGAGGCGGCCCAGCGGATGGCGGGCGAGGAGCATCGCCACCCCAAGGCCAACCATCCCCGCACCCACCACGGCCGCGCGGTCCCCGATCCGGGGCGCCGCATCCCACAGGGCGTTGACGGCAGTCTCCACGGTCCCGGCGAGGACGGCGCGGAAGGAGGGGACGTCGTCGGGAATGGGAACTACGGAAGCGGACGGGACCACGAAGCGGTCTTGGTGCGGGTGGAGGCAGAAGACACGGCGCCCGCGCAGTTCGTCGGGGCCCTCCTCCACCACGCCCACGGCGAGGTAGCCGTACTTGACGGGGCCGGGGAGGTCTCCCGCCTGGAAGGGGGCGCGCATGTCCGGGGCGATCGCGGCGGGGACCTCGTGGCGGTGGATGAGGAGTTCGGTGCCGCGGCTGACTCCGCTGGCGAGGGTGCGTACGAGCACCTCGTGCGGGCCGGGGGTCTCGATCTCCTCGGTGCGGAGTTCGCCCCGGCCGGGTGCGATCGTCCAGTAGGCGGTGGCCCTCATTCCCCTACCGTACGTTCGTCTGCCCCAACGCGCGCTTCCGGGGGGCGAGGTTGATACTGCCCATATGGACGCACGCTGGATCGGGGCGGCCGCGAGGGCGGCCGCGAGCGCCGCGGGGGCCCTGGCATTGGCGGGCTGCGGGCTCACCATCCCCACGGACCCGGATGGCACCCTCGATGGAGTCCTCGAGCGGGGCACCCTGCGCGCCGGGGCCTCCCCGCGGGAGCCGTGGGTGGATGTCCCGGCCGGTGACGAGGCGGAGCCCGCGGGCACGGAGGTGGAGCTGGTGGAGGCGTTCGCCGAGCACCTCGGCGTTGAGGTGGAGTGGGAGGTGGCCGGGGAGTCCGAGCTCGTGGAGCGGCTGGAGCGCCTCGAACTGGACATCATGGCCGGCGGCCTCACGGCGGACTCCCCCTACGCGGACGCGGTGGCCCTCACCCGTCCCTATGAGCAGAGCACGGACGCGGAGGGCGCCATGAAGAAGCATGTGCTCGCGGTTCCCGTGGGGGAGAACGAGATGCTCTCCACGCTCGAGCGGTTCCTGGACGGGAGGGAGGGATAGTGGCCCGCCTCGGTGACACCACGCTGCCCTCCCAGCAGTCCCGGGACCTGGCCCGCGCGAAGCGGATCGAGTGGATCTCGATCCTCTACCTCCTCAGCTGCGTGGTGATCGTGTTCCTGGTGATGGGCAACTCGCAGGCCATGAAGGTGGCATGGATCGAGGACATGCTCTCGCTCGTCCCGCCGATCCTGTTCCTGGCCTCCATCCACCACGCGCGCAAGCGCGCCGATCGGCGCCACCCCTACGGGCACCACCGCGCCTCCGCGTCCGCGCACCTGGGCGCCTCCGTGGCCCTGCTCGCGATGGGCGTGTTCCTGGTGCTCGACTCCGGCAGTGGGCTGCTGGCCGGCGACCACCCGACGATCGGGACGATGAACCTGTTCGGGCACACGATCTGGGCGGGGTGGCCGATGGTGGCGGCGATGCTCTACACGGGGATCGGTCCCGTGGTCCTCGGGCGGATGAAGCTGCCCCTCGCCGACTCGCTGCACGACAAGGTGCTCTACGCGGACGCGGACATGAACAAGGCCGACTGGCAGACCGCCGCCGCCGCGATCGTGGGCGTGCTGGGGATCGGGATCGGCCTGTGGTGGGCAGACGCGGCAGCCGCGCTCCTCATCGCGGTGAGCATCCTGAAGGACGGGATCAGCGGCGTCCGGGCCGCCATCAAGGACCTCACCGACACCCGGGTACGCACCCACGACGACGAGGCACCCCACCCGCTCATCGAGCAGGCGGAGGCGGAGCTGCTGCGCCAGCGCTGGGTGGCGGACGGCGCGGTTCGGATCCGGGATCTGGGCCACGTGTTCCACGTGGAGGCGTTCGCAGTGCCGAAGGATCCGGGGCGCGTGGACCTCGCCGGGCTGGAGAACGCCCGCGACCGGATCGCGGAGCTGGACTGGAAGCTGGCGGACGTGGTGGTGGTCCCCGTGCGGGAGGTCCCGCGGCACCTGCAGGAGGAACCGGAGGACACGGAGGCGCGGGAGGAGCGGGCGTAGCTCCGGCCCGCGCCCGCCGAACCGCACCGATCCCCGCCGGCCCGCGCCCGCCCAACCCTGCCCCCCGTTCCGGCCCCGCCCCCCGGCGGCGCGGCTAGCCTCAGAGAATGGCGGACGAGGCACGCAGCGGCGCAGAGATCGTGGTGGCAAGAGCGCTCCGGGAGGCACTCCCACCGGAGGCCACGATGCTGGAGAACGTCCGCATCACCCATGAGGGCCGCGAGTGCGAGATCGACCTGCTGGTCATCTGGCCCGGCACGGGCGTGGCCGTGCTGGAGGTGAAGGGCGGCCAGGTCTCCCTGGAGCGGGGCCAGTGGGTCCAGGAGGGCGGTGGAAGCCGCCACCAGCTGCGCAACCCGGTGGCGCAGGCGCAGCGCGCCAAGCACATCCTCATCGACTACTTCACCTCCCGCCTGCCCTCGTTCGGCGGGATCGGGCGCTGCGGCCACCTCGCGGTGCTCCCCTACTCCACCCTCCCGGAGGACTTCCACGCCCCGGACGCCCCGAAGGAGCTGGTGGTGGACCGCCACGGCCTGCCCGAGCTGGCCGGGAGGATCGCGGAGGCACTACGCCGGCAGGGTGGGGACTTCGCCCCCCTCACGCAGAAGGCCGCGAAGTTCGCCCTCAAGAACCTCCACGCCACCGCGAAGGCGATCGAGAACCACCAGAACCGCGCCCTCGAGCTCGCGGACGCCGCGAACCAGCTCACCCAGGAGCAGTACCGCGTACTCGACCTGCTCTCCCACCAGCGCCGCGCCCAGCTCGTGGGCGGCGCCGGGTCCGGGAAGACCCACCTCGCCATGCTCAAGGCCCGCCAGCTCACGCGTGAGGGCCACCGAACCGCCCTGTTGTGCTACTCGCGCGGCCTTGCCCGTGAGTTCGAACTCCAGTCCGCCACCTGGCCGGAAGAGGAGCGCCCCGCCTACGTGGGTATGTTCCACCGCCTCCCCCACGCGTGGGGCTCCACCTCCACGGAGCCGGACGCGGACCGGGAGACCATCTCCCACTACTACGAGGAGGTCCTGCCCCGCGAGCTCATCGAGATCGCCGGTACCCTCCCGCGCGAGCAACTCTTCGACGCCATCGTGGTGGACGAGGCCCAGGACTTCTCCTCCGGCTGGTGGGAGGCCCTCCAGGCCTGCGTGACGGACCCCGGCGAGGGCATCCTCTGGGTCTTCACCGACGAGCACCAGCGCATCTTCGACCGCGAGGGCGCCGCCCCCATCACCCTCTCCCCGTTCTCCCTCAACGAGAACCTCCGCAACACCCCCCAGGTGGCCGGCGCTTTCGCCCCCCTCTCCCCCGTCCCCCAGCGGGTCCGCCTCCCCGACGGCGCGCCCGTGCGTTTCGTGGACGTCGAACCCGAGCACGTGCTCGACCGGGCCGACGACGCCGTGGTCGCCCTGGAGGGCGAGGGCTGGGAGGGCGGGCAGGTTGCCCTCCTCACCACGGGTGGGCGCCACCCGGTCCAGGTGGAGTCCGTGGACTTCGGCGGGTGGGACGCGTACTGGGACGAGTACTTCGCCGGGCAGGACGTGTTCTACGGGCACGTGCGCGGCTTCAAGGGCCTCGAGCGGCCCGTGGTGGTGCTCGCCGTGAACTCCCGCCCGGGCTGGAGCCAGGCCGCGGGCTCCCTGTACGTGGGGATGTCGCGCGCCCAGTACCTGCTCGTGGTGGTGGGGGCCCGCGAGGTTATCGAGGAGATCGGCGGGCCGGACGTGATCGCCGCCCTCGACGCCGGGCAGGCCTGGAACCCTCCCCACGGTTGAGCCCGCCCACGTTCCCCGCCCCCGCCATCTCCCGCACGCGTTCCCGGCCCGCGGCTGAGCCCGCCCACGTTCCCCGCCCCCGCCATCTCCCGCACGCGTTCCCGGCCCGCGGCTGAGCCCGCCCGGGCGGATCGGGTCCGCGCCACCTCTCGCGTGGCTAGGCTGCGGATATACGCAACGGCGCGGGAGGAAACCATGAGCGAGCAGAACCACCACGTGGTCCAGGACGAGAACTCCACCCCTCCGAAGGAGCTGCGGGAGCGCCCCTGGATGGACGGGAACCTGAGCCCGCGGGAGCGCGCGGAGCTCCTGGTGGGCGCCATGACCCTGGAGCAGAAGATCTCCCAGCTCCACGGGAACATGGCCACCATCGACATCTACGCGATGGGCAACGTGTTCGAGGAGGAGGAGGACGCCCTCGACGAGCAGGAGAAGATGGAGCAGCTCGCCGCCCAGATCCGGGTGGAGCGCCACGTGGCCGCCATCGAGGAGCTCGGGATCCCGCGCTTCCGCATCACCAACGGCCCGGTTGGCGTGGGCATGGGCGATGGCACCCCCTCCCCGCCCGCCACCTCGCTGCCCATGACGATCGGCGTGGCCGCGTCCTTCGATCCGGAGGTGGCCCGCCGCTACGGTGACATCATCGGCTCCGAGACGGCCACGCTCGGCCAGCACGTGCTCGAGGGCCCGGGGCTGTGCCTGCACCGCACCCCGATCGCGGGGCGCAACTTCGAGTACTTCTCCGAGGACCCCTACCTCACCGGCGTCATGGGCGTGCAGGTCACCGAGGCCATCCAGGCCCATGACGTGATCGCGATGGCCAAGCACTACGTGGTCAACGACCAGGAGGTGGAGCGCTTCCGCACCAACGTGGAGGTGGACGAGCACGTGCTGCGCGAGCTCTACCTGATCCCCTTCGAGATGTGCGTGAAGGACGCGAAGATCGCCTCCGTCATGAGCGCCTACAACCGGGTGCGCGGCGTGTACGCCACCGAGAACCGCTACACGCTGGACACCATCCTGCGCCGCGACTGGGGCTTCGAGGGCTACGTGCAGTCCGACTTCTGGTCCACCCGCTCGGCCGCGCCCTCGATCAACGCGGGCCTGGACCACGAGATGCCGGACGCCAAGTGGCTGAACGAGGACAACGTGAAGGCCGCCCTCCACGACACCTCCCTCGAGATCGAGACCGTGGACCGCGCCCTCGTGCGCCGCTACACGCAGATGTTCCGCTTCGGCCAGTTCGAGCGCCCCTACGCGCCCGGCGAGATCGACGCCGCCGGCCACGGGGCCGTCTCCCGCGAGCTCGGCACCCAGATGGCCGTCCTCCTCAAGAACGACGACGGCGCCCTCCCCCTGGACCCCACCTCACCTCGGTCGGTGGTCATCATCGGGCAGCGGGAGTTCGCGGAGATCGCCTGCCTGGGCGGCGGAGGCTCCTCCAAGGTGATCCCGCTCTACACGGTCCCACCCGCGCAGGGGATGCAGGACGTGCTGCGCGGCCTCGGCTCCCAGGCGGACGTACGGCAGGTGACCGTGGAGCGCGACCTGTCCAACCTGGACGAGGCGCTCGCGGCGGCAGGCGAGGGCGACGTCGTGGTGGTGATGGCGGGCGTGATCGCAACGGAGGGCGCGGACATGGACGCCCCCCGGATGCCCCACGGCCAGGACGAGATGGTGGGGGCGGTGCTGGAGGCCCGGCCGGACGCCGTCGTGGTGCTGAAGAACTCCTCCCCCATGCTGCTGCCGTGGATCGGGAAGGCGCGCGCGGTCCTCGAGGTGTGGAACCAGGGCGCAGAGGACGGGCACGTGGTGGCGGACCTGCTGTTCGGGGTGGTGAACCCGTCCGGGAAGGTGCCCACCACGTACGCGGCGCGCGAGGAGGACCTGCTCTACCACGAGCACCCGGAGCGCCACCCGGGCGTGGACGAGGGCGAGGGCTTCCCCACGATCCGCTACTCCGAGGGCCTGGAGATGGGCTACCGGCGCTTCCAGGCGCAGGGCCGCACCCCGCTGTTCGCGTTCGGGTACGGGCTGAGCTACACCACGTTCGAGGTCTCGGACGTCTCCCTCTCCCAGACGCGGATGGAGTGGCCGAAGCCCTTCGACGTCCGCGCGCGCGTCACCAACACCGGGGATCGCGCCGGCGCGGAGGTGGTGCAGGTGTACGTGGGCATCCCGCTGGAGGGGCAGCCGCCCAAGCGGCTCGTGGGGTTCCAGAAGATCTGGCTGGAGCCGGGCGAATCGGGCGAGGTGTCCATCCGGATCGACCCGGGTGCCACGAACCACCCGCT
>CAZTOM010000040.1:8516-12836 GCA_964615555.1 uncultured Actinomycetaceae bacterium | reverse complement strand
TCCTTGTCGAACTGGATCTTGCCGTCGGCGTCGTACAGGTTCAGCATCGCGTTCAGGGCGTGGTAGTCCAGGCCCTGGGACGCGTCAAGAACCTCTAGGCCGGTATCCGTGAGTGTTGTTGCCAAAACTTGCTCAGCCCTTCCCGCACACGCGTGACGTCCTCGGCCGTTCCGAGGAGTTCGAATCGGTAGAGGACCGGCACCCCGGTCTTGCGGGAGATGATGTCCCCCGCAAGGCAGTACGCCGATCCGAAGTTGGTGTTGCCGCTGGCGATCACGCCGCGGATGAGGCCCCGGTTGTGGGGATCGTTCAGGAACTTGATGACCTGCTTGGGGACCGCGCCGCGCAGGTTCCCCCCGCCGTAGGTAGGGACGAACAGCACGTACTCCTCGTCAACCTGGAAGCCCTCCTCCCACCGGAGGGGGATCCTCGTGGCCGGCAGCCCCAGCCGCTCGATGAAGCGGTGGGTGGTTTCGGAGACCGAGGAGAAGTAGACGATCCTGGACACAGTTCACCCCATCCTGAGGCGGGCCCACCCGCCGTCCTCGCTAGGCCGAGAGCTCCGCCGCCGCACGGGCGAGTGCCTTGACCTTGTCCGGCCGGAAGCCCGACCAGTGGTCACCGTTCGCGAACACCACGGGAGCCTGCTGGTAGCCGAGGGCCTTCACCGTCTGCAGCGCTTCCTCGTCCTGGGTGATGTCAATGACCTCGTAGTCCAGCCCGTTCTTGGCCAGCGCCCGGTAGGTCGCATCACACTGAACGCAGTTCGGCTTGCTGTAGACCGTGATGCTCATTCTGCTCGACTCTCCTTCGTGGTTCTCAGACGGCTCATCCGCCCCAGCTTTCACAGCTGTAACTACATCCTTGTCATTTGCCGGAAGCGAGGCGTCCGCCCGGACCTCAGACACTACACCTAGTGGCTCGCGGCGCGCACTACCCCAAGATGTAGTGGCGGCGTGTCGCTCCTGCTTTTCTCTCCCCATCGCTCCTCCTGGCCTGTGGATGGCCGGCCGCCGGAGGATCACCGCCACCCAGACGTTCGACTTCCTGAGACGGCGGCGGCGATCCTCCGGAGCCGTGCAACCAAGCCAATCAGGACCCACTGACACAAACGTCCCCGCCCCCATCCCCAGGTTTCCACTGCCTGTGGACAACCCGCCCCGCACTCTCCCCAGCCCTGTGGAAAAGAATGACAACGATGTGATTCACGTTCGGCGTGTCGGGCGTGTCTCGCCCGGCCCACATCCCAGGCCCTCCATCCCCGACGGCAGGCCCTCCATCCCCGACGGCGCAGCCCACCATCCCCGCCTGCCCCACCTGGCCCGGGCGCCCCTCCCGTCACACCGCGGAGGTCAGCACTCCACCACGTTCACCGCGAGGCCGCCCTCTGCGGTCTCCTTGTACTTGCTCATCATGTCCATGCCGGTCTGGCGCATGGTCTCCACCACGGCGTCCAGGGAGACCGTGTGCGTGCCGTCCCCCCACATGGCGAGCCGCGCCGCGTTCACCGATTTCACCGCGCCCACCGCGTTGCGCTCGATGCAGGGGATCTGCACCAGCCCACCGATCGGATCGCACGTGAGCCCCAGGTTGTGCTCCATCGCGATCTCGGCCGCGTTCTCCACCTGCGCGGGACTCCCGCCCATCGCCTCGGCGAGCCCGGCCGCCGCCATCGCGGAGGCCGATCCCACCTCCCCCTGGCAGCCCACCTCCGCCCCCGCGATCGAGGCATTCAGCTTCACGATCGTCCCGATCGCCGTGGCCGCGAGCAGGAATCGCCGGATACCCTCGGCGGTCCCGCCCAGGAAGCGCACATAGTAGGAGATGACAGCCGGCACGATTCCGGCCGCCCCGTTGGTGGGCGCCGTGACCACGCGGTGCCCGGCGGCGTTCTCCTCGTTCACCGCGAGCGCGAACAGGTTCAACCAGTCCATCACCAGCAGCGGGTCGCCGGGTTCGCCGGGCTCGGGCGCATCCCCGAAGTACTCCCCGCGCTCGCCGCCCTCCACCTCGCGCTTGCGCAGCGCATCGTGGATCATCCCCGCCCGGCGCGGCACGTTCAGCCCACCCGGCAGGTTCCCCTCCCCCTCCATGCCCGCGCGCACGCACGCGTCCATGGCCTCCCAGATCGCGTCCAGCTCGGCGTCCAACTCCGCCCCCGAGCGGAAGGCGAGCTCGTTCTCGCGCACCAGCTCGGCCACGGTGAGCCCCGCCTGCTCGCACCGCTCCAGCAGGCCCGCCCCGCTCGTGAACGGGTGGGGCACCTCTCCCGCGCGCTCCTCCCCGGTCCCGACGGCGTCCCCCGCCTCCCCCGCCGCCTCACCCTCGTTCCCGACGGCGTCTCCCGCTACCTCACCCTCGGTCCGGGCTCCCGAATACCGACGGAAATCGGCAACAGCCTCGGGGAAGGAGGGGGAGGGGAAGGAGGGGGTGGCGGGGGTGGCGGGGGTGGGCCCGGGCTCTGGGGAGACGGTGAGCGGGACGGGAGTTCCGTCGTCGGGGATGAGGGAGACGAAACCGCCGCCCGGGGAGATATAGGTGGCCTCCAGGATGGTCCCGCCGGAGGTGTCCTCGAGGCGGAAGAGGACGCCGTTGACGTGCTGGGGCAGGCGGGTGCGGGGCTGGAAGGCGATGTCGCGGGTGGCGTCGAAGGGGACGGATACCTCACCGCCCAGGTGGAGCACGCCTTCCTCGGCGATCTGGCCGCACAGGCCGGTGATGACGCCGTCAGGGCAGGTGCGCGGGTGGTGGCCGGACAGGCCCCACTGGATGGCTCGGTCGGTGGCGTGGCCGCGCCCCGTGGCGGCGAGCGAGCCGTACAGCTCCACCACCACGCGCCCCGGCTCGCGTCCCTCGCCGTGCGCTGCGTGGAGCTCGTTCAGGGCGGTGCGGGCGAAGTGCAGGGCGGCCTTCATGGGCCCCACGGTGTGCGAGGAGGACGGCCCGATCCCGATCGAGAACAGGTCCGTGACGGAGATGTGCTCAGTGGTGCGTGCCTGTGCGGACATGGGGACAGTCTCGCATGCTGGACGGGCGGGGGCGCTCCCACGGTGGGCGGGGGCATCCACGGCGGACTGGGCCGCCTCCACGGTCCGCGGGCACGCCTCCACGGTGGGCGGGGCGGGCGGGGCCGGACTACGCTCGTGGGTATGGTGGAGAAGATGAACGTGGAGTCATTCAACCTGGACCACCGGGCGGTGAAGGCCCCCTATATCCGGGTGGCGGACCGCAAGGAGCTGCCCGGCGGGGACGTGCTCGTGAAGTACGATCTGCGGTTCGCCCAGCCCAACCAGGAGCACATGGAGATGGCAACCATCCACTCCCTGGAGCACTCCATGGCAGAGGTGATCCGCAACCACGCGGACTACGTGCTCGACTTCTCCCCCATGGGCTGCCAGACCGGCTTCTACCTGATGGTGCACGGGGAGCACCCGGATGAGGAGATCCACGAGCTGGTGGCCGCGGCCCTGGAGGACCTGCTCGAACTGGAGGAGGTCCCGGCCGCGAACGAGGTGCAGTGCGGGTGGGGCGCGTCCCACTCGTTAACCGGCGCGAAAGATGAGGCGCGTAGGTTCCTCGCGAAGCGCGACGAATGGTCGGAGGTCATGGCATGAACGAGACGATCGAGGTCGTGGCAGTAGCCGCGATGGAGGAAGAGGCCGCTCCGTTCCTGGAGGGTGGCACGAACGCGGTCCCGGTGGACCTGCCCATCGGCAAGGCCTGGCACGTGGACTTCGCGGAGCGGGACGTGATCGTGGTGGTCACGGGCGCCGGCCTGGTGAACGCGGTCATCGGCGCCACCCACGCAATCCAGCAATTCAACCCCCGCTACCTGGTCTCCGCCGGCAGCGCGGGCGGGCTCGCCGAGGGCATCTACGTGGGTGACGTGGTGGTGGGCACCGCCTACACCTACTCGGACGCGGACGCCTCCGCGTTCGGCTACAAGCCCGGCCAGATCCCCGGCATGCCGGAGTTCTACGAGGCGGACAAGAAGCTCGTCTCCACCGCCATGGGCATCCGGATGGACGGCCAGCGCGTGCGGCAGGGCCGGATCGTCTCCGGCAACACGTTCGTGGACTCCCGCACCGTGGACCACGTGCGCGAGACCTTCCCGAACGCGCTCGCGGCGGACATGGAGTCGGCCGCACTCGCGCAACTGGCCTACCTGCACGAACTGCCGTTCGTCTCCGTGCGCGCGATCTCGGACCTGTGCGGCGAGGACGCGGCGGAGGACTTCGAGTTCTCCCTGTCCGAGGTGGCCCAGCGCTCCGCGAACGTGGTGCGCCACCTCATCCAGACGTTGCCGCACGACTAAGCGCC
>CAZTOM010000040.1:0-8416 GCA_964615555.1 uncultured Actinomycetaceae bacterium | reverse complement strand
CCCGGGGGCTGCGCGCCCCGGGCGATACCTCGCTAGCCCTGGTTCGCGACTGCCTGCTCGACAACCGCCACGAGCTCGTCGGTGGACACCTGGCCGGCGCCGTCCACCACCACGATCAAGGACTCACCGGAGAGCACGGTCACCTGGTTGAGCGCCACGTCGATGCCGCTCCACTCGGTGAGCGACTCCGTCAGGTACGCGTCGGTGGCACCGGCCACGTCCACGTCGCTGGTGGTCACGGTGCCGCTGCCCTCACCGGCGTCCCCACCCTCGAAGGTGAAGGAGCTGCAGGCATCCTCGGCGGTGCGCAGGTCCGCGAACACGCCGCCGGCCGCGTCCACGGCGCCGAGGTCGATCGCCACCACGGCCACGCCGCTGGTCTCGTCCATCGCGAACGACTTCACGCCGTCCACGCTGAGGAGCCCGTCGTAGGGGCCCATGAGCACGGCTTCACAGCCGGCAGGCTCGGCGGTGATCCCGGCGGCCTCGGCGGAGCCCGCGAGGCTCTCGAGCAGCATCTCGGCGTCCTCGGTGGAGTAGGCGATCAGCGGCTGGCCGTCCACCTCAAGGCCCTCGAGGATGCTCTCCACATCCCCGGAGACGTCCGTGGTGCCGGTGCCGCCGTCCGTGGTCTCGGTGCCAGCGGTCCTCCGGGCTCGCCCAGGCCGAGGTGGAGACGCTCGGCCCCTCCCTCACCCGCATCTCCGCCCAGACCGGCTGCGGGATCGCCGTGATCGAGCACGACCTCCCGCTCCTCACCCGCATCTCCCAGGTGTCCGTCTCTGACGACGTCATGCACTACCTCGTGGACCTCGTCCAGGCCACCCGCGCCGACGCCTCCCTCGAGCTCGGCGGCTCCTCCCGCGCCTCCCTCGCCCTGCTGCGGGGGGCCAAGGTGCGGGCCGCCGCCGCGGGCCGCGATGACGTCCTCCCCGACGACGTGGCCGCCCTCGCCCCCGCCGTCCTCACCCACCGCCTCGCCCTCACCCCGGAGTCCATGATGAGCGACGAGACCGTGGCGGGCGTCGTCGAGCGGATCCTGCACCGCGTGAAGGTGCCGTTCACGCTGGGAGGTGGGGACGCCGTCGTCGGGGACGGGACGACGGCGGACGGCGCCTCGCGTACGGACGTCCCGACGGCGCAGCCCGCCCCGCGTCCGGAGGCTGGCCGCACGCCATGACGGTCCTCAGGCGCGCGTGGGAGTGGCTCGGGCTGACGGTGGGCGGCGCGGCCGTGCTGCTGGCCGCCCTGGCGGCGCTCGCGCTCGGCCTCGCGCTGCGGCTGCCCGGCCTCACGGTGGCGGGCACGGTGGCGCTCGTGCTGGTGGGGCTCGTGTGGCTCGGCTCGCTGCGCGCCCCGGGCGTCACGGTGGCCCGCGATCCACTGCCGAAGCGGGTGCCGCTCGGCCGGCAGGTGCCGGTCACGCTGCGCCTGACGCCCTCGCGCACTCTGGCCGCGCTCACCATCGAGGAGCACTTTCCCCTCGCCCGCTGGGAGCGGCTGCGCACGCCCCTGACCGGGCTCGAGGCGGGCGTGGAGCGCGAGGTGACCTACCGCTTCCCCGCCGATCGGCGCGGCCGCTACGAGGTGGGCCCCACCGTGATCGAGACCTCCGACCCGTTCGGGCTCACGCGCCGACGGCGCACCGTCACTGAGCCCGCGCAGATCCTGGTCTACCCGGTGACCGAGCCGCTGCGGGACACGATCACCGCGCGCGTGGGAGGACCCCACCGTGCGCCCGCCCGCCTCACGCCCCTGGCCCACCGGCGCCGAGTTCTACGGCCTGCGCGCCTACCAGCCCGGCTACGACGTCCGCGCCATCAACTGGCGGGCGCTCGGCCGCACCGACCAGTACCTGGTGCGCGAGGCCGAGCACGGCATCACCGGCCGCACCTGGGTCATATTGGACACCGCGGAGGCCTCCTTCCCCCACCCCGACGACGACGCCCGCCGCCCGTCCTTCGAGTGCGCCGTGCGCACGGCCGCCTCGGTAGCGCTCGCCCACCTGCGCGCCAACCAGTCCGGGGCCCTCCACGTGGGCGCCGACGCCCGCGAGCTCACCCGGGGCACACGCGGGGAGTTCGAGCTGATGGACACCCTCGCGCGGGTGGACGTGGATGCCACCCCGCTGAGCGGGGTGCTGTGGGGGCTCGTGCGGGCCGGCTCGTTCGGGCACGTGGTGGTGGCCACCGCCCGGCTCACGCCCGAGGTGGTGCGGCTCGTGAACGTGCTGGTGAAGAACCGCTCCTCGGTCACCATGGCGGTGGTGGGTGAGAACACCGACCCCATGACCAACGACTTGCTCACCGCCCTGCGCTCCGCCGTGGTGCTGGTCCCCGTGGACGGCTCCGTGCAGCGCTCCTTCGCCCGGCCCCTGGCAGGTGCGCGATGACCACGCAGACGCCACTCGCCCCCGGTGGGCCCGCCGCTGCCGGCGCCGGCCCGGCCGCGCCCGCGCGGCGCGGGTGGGACACCGGCGCGCTCGGCACCCTCGCGGTAATTCTGGCGCACCCTCGCGGTAATTCTGGCGCACCATCACGGAATCGTGGGGGAGCTGTCGCCGGACGGAGGGATCAGCGCATGTCGGACTTGGTGAGGGCGCGGATCCGCCAGGCCGCCAGCGCCGTGAACGCCACCGTGAGCACCACGAGGATCGCCACCACCAGCCAGGGCTGGAGCTGGAAGTCCCCGATGTAGGAGTCGAAGCCGAAGAAATTCCGCAGTTCCGTCCACGCCTGCGCCCGCCCCGTATCGGGGATGGGGGCAATCATCTGCTCCAGCAGCGGGCCCGAGATCGGATCGCGCAGCAGCATGGACCCCTGCGCGAAGGGCAGGGTGTTGAGCACCGAGGCCACGGTGGAGGAGACCACACCGATCGGGATGTACGCGAAGGCCAGGAACCCGGCAAGCGTGCCCACCATCGTGGCGAGCCCCGCGAACGCACCCTCGGAGTGCACGAGGGTGACCACCAGCGCGGCGAGGCTCGAGAACACGAAGCACAGCAGCACCGTGTACCCCGCCGCCTGCGCATATCCGGTGGGTGTGCTCCACGCGTCGTAGAGCAGGCCGAACACCACCGAGCCCACCAGCAGGACGGAGAGGGAGATCATGGTGGAGATGAGCACAGCGCTCACCATGTAGCCCACCACCAGCTCCGTGTTGCGCACGGGCGAGACCCGGAACTCCTTGAACCGTCCAGCCACCCGGTCCGCGACGAATCCCTCCATCGCGCTCAGCGAGGCGGTGAGCGTGGTGATCATGACCATCCCGGCGAGCACCCAGGAGTACACGAACGAGTTGATGGTGGCCTCGTCCGCCTGCGGCCAGGTCCCGCTCATGGAGTCCACCTGCATCTTCCCGAGGAACAGCACGTAGAGCATCAGCAGGACGAGTGGCGCGAGGAGCGAGAAGAACACCTTCCCGCGGTCCCGCAGGAACACCCGCAGGTTCCGGCCCACCAGGGCCGCCGTGACCGAGCCGGAGGAGGCACCGGCACTGGCGGCCGAGCCCGTGGGGCGGCCGGCCGCCCGGGTGGAGCCCCGGGCACTGTCCCGGGTGGCGCGGTGGGTGGCGGTGTCGCGTGGGGTACTCATGCTGCTTCTCCGTTCACTCCGTTTTCGGGATCGGTGACGGCCAGGAACACGTCCTGCATGGAGCCGTGGCGGAACTCGAAGTCCGTGAGCGCGCCCGGGGCCGATCCGCGCACCGCGTCCACGATCCCGAGCGCCGCCTCTGAGTCCGGCACCCGCAGGTGGAAGGCTCCGCCCTCCGCCACGGGTTCGGGATCGAACTCGTCCCCCAGGTGACCGAGCTGGGACTGGACGGCCGAACGCAAGGCGTCCTCCGCCGTCGGCGGGAGGGAGAGGGACAGGCGCGGGCGCGAGTGGGCAGACCGCAGCTCCATGGGGGTGCCGGAGGCCACGTCCCGGCCGCGGTCGATGATGAGTACGTGGTCCGCGTCCTCGGTCTCCTCCATGTAGTGCGTGGTGAGCAGCACCGTGAGTCCGTGGGCCTCGCGCAGCTCACCGATCACGCGCCACACGGTCTCGCGGGACTGCGGGTCCAGGCCGGTGGTGGGCTCATCCAAGAAGAGGGTGTCCGGGGCGTGGAGCAGGGCGCGGGCGATGTCCACCCGGCGGCGCTCACCGCCGGAGAGGACCCCGTAGCGCCGGCCCATGAAGTCCGCGATCTCCACCTGCTCGGCGAGTTCTCGGATCCGGCCGCCATTCACGCCGTAGAAGCTGGCCCGCAGGCGCAGGTTCTCCTCCACGGTCAGGATCGGGTCCAGCACCGACTGCTGGAACACCACCCCGAACCGCTCACGGATCTGGTGGTCCTGGCGGCCCACCGTCAGCCCGTCCAGGGTGATCGTGCCGGCGTCGAAGCCGAGGATCGTGGTCATGCACGAGATCGTGGTGGACTTCCCCGCGCCGTTGCGGCCGAGGAACGCGAACAGCTCGCCGTCGTCCACGGTGAAGGAGAGGTCGTCCACCGCGGTGACCTCCCCGTAGCGCTTCGTGAGGCCCTGGACCTCGATCATGGTGTGTTCCTTCCGCCTGGCTGGCCTGGTACCCCCATCCTGCTGCGCGCCGGTGAACGGCAGAAGGCACCGTCCGGGTAGGCGTGCGCTCCCGCTTGGCTGACCGTCCCGTCCACCGATCGGTTGAGCAGGCGGTTTGTCGATGAGCGCACGGGGGCGGGTTACGCCGTCGAGGTAGGGACGACGACGGAGCGTGCGTTGCGTACGGGAGGCGGGTTGCGCCGTCGGGGTGGGGACGACGACGGAGCGTGCGTTGCGTACGGGCGGTGGGTTGCGCCGTCGGGGGCCGGAGGGGCGGGGGGCTCGGAGAGGAGGGCGGCGATGAGGAGCAGGCTCGGGGTGACGAGGATCGTGGTGGCCACCACGGTGCCGCGGGCGAGCTCGTTGCCGGCGCCGGCGCGGAAGGCGGCCACGTAGGCGTTCTGCGCGGTGGGGAGGCCGCCCATGGTGGTGACGGCGAAGAGGTCGAAGCCCTCCAGGCCGAAGATGAAGCGGGCCGCGAGGTAGGCGAACAGTGGCTGGGCGGCGAGCTTCATGGAGGTGGAGATGCTGATCTGCCGGGCGTAGTCGCGGAAGCCGCGCACGCCGGTCTCGAGCAGGGAGATGCCGAAGCTCACGAGGATGGTGGGGACGGCGGCGCCGGCGAGGACGTCGATGGGGGTGATGACAATGTCCGGGACGGTCAGGCCCGAGATGGACACCAGCATCCCGAGGAACGAGGAGACGAGCATCGGGTTCGTGGCGATCATGCGGACGGTGCCGCCGATGGTGGGGGTGCGGCCGTCGGCGGCGAGGTCCGTGAGCACGAAGAACGTGGGCGTCAGCAGGCCGAGCTGGAAGATCAGCACCGGGATCACGTGCGAGGCCGAGCCGAGGATGTAGGTGGCCAGCGGGATACCGAGGTAGGCCGCATTCGAGAGGGAGGAGGTCATCGCGCCCACCGTGGTCTCCACGCGGTTGGCGCGCAGGAACACGGTGGAGATGAGGACGAACACGAGCGCGGAGGCGATCGCACTGATGGCCTCGATGGCCATGGGGAGGCCGATGATGTCACGGATGTCCGTGGCCGAGATGGTGGTGAACAGGAGCGCCGGCGAGGCCACCCAGTAGACAAACCGGGTCATCACCTCCTGGGCGTGGTCGCCGAGGACCTTGAAGCGGCCGAGCAGCATGCCAATCGCGATGATGATCCACATCATCGCAAGGCCGGAGAGGACGCCTTCCATCTAGCGTGGCACCTCGCGGCCGGGGGGCACTGGCGGCTGGGGCTCGGGCGGCTGGGCCTCGTCACCGAGAACCTCGTCACCGAGAACCTCGTAGCGCAGCGCGACGAACTGGCCGGCCGTACGGACGGAGGCGAGGCGGAGGGCGCCGTCGTCGAGGCGCAGCGGCATGACGGGACGGCCGGCGCCGAGCGTGACGGGCGCGAGGGAGAGGATGATGTCATCGAGCAGGCCGGCCTCCGCGAACTGGGCGGCGAGCGGCCCGCCGCCCACGATCCACAGGTTCTTCCCGGCCGCGCTGCGGACCATCTCGGCGTGGTGCTGGGCGACCTCCCCCGCGACGAACCGGATGTTCGCGCCGCGCACCACCGGCAGCGGGTGGTGGGTGAACACCCAGGCGGGCAGGTCCCCGTAGACGTCCGTCCACCGCTCGGGGTGGCGGGCGAGCTCGAGGGAGTCGCGGATCCAGCGGTACGTGGTGGAGCCCATGGCCATCGCACCCACGCCGGACATGAACTCCTCGAAGATCGCGGTGTTGTCCGGGTCCTCGCCGAGCTCCTCGAGCCAGTCGAGGGAGTCGTGCTCATCGGCGATGAAGCCGTCCAGCGAAACGGCCGTGTTGTACTGCGTTCGGGTCACGGGATCAGCCTAGGCCCGGTGCGCACCCCCGCCGGGTTCGATCGGCCGCCGCCCGGTACGACGACACCGTCCGCTCCCCCTCCAGCCAGAACCGCCACGGGTACCGCGCGCCGTCCCCGCCCTCGCCGGCCACGCCCACCCGTGGCCCGCTCCTGATCGACGCCGGATCCGGTGGGGTCTCCGGCACCCAGAGCTGCCACGCGCCCGCCGCCTCGCACAGGTCGGCTCCGTCGGTTGCGGCGCGGGTGGCCGCGAACACCGCTGCCAGGTTCCCCGGCCCGCGCGCGAGCGCCTCGTCGCGCAGGGGTGCGATCCTCTCCCGTCTCGCCTTTCCCGGCGGTGATTCCCGACGACGGCGCGCCACCTTCCGCCCATGGGTCACCTCTCCGGCGCGCAGGAGGCACCCGGTGGCGATGCCGGGGTCGTCGCAGACGATGTTGAGCGCGTGGTGCATCCCGTAGGTGAAGTAGCAGTAGAGGTGGCCGGGCGGGCCGAACATGGTGGCGTTGCGCTCGGTGCGCCCCCGGAACGAGTGGGAACCGGGATCCCGCGCTCCCGCATACGCCTCCACCTCGGTAAGCCGCACGACCACCAGGTCACCCCCGCCCGCGGGGCGGGCCCCACCCGCTGCATCGGCCCCACCCGCTGGCTCGGCCCCACCGAGGCTGTTGCCGATTTCCGTCGGTATTTCGGCTCCCTCGCACACCTGGTCGCCTCCGCGTTGGTGTACCAGGAGGGATCCCAGGAGGAGCGGTGCCATCTCGAGCACGTCGCGCTCGAAGTGGCTGCGCTCCGCGCGCCGGAATCCGGGGAACTCCATCACCCGAGCGTGCCACAGTGAGCGCGGCGCCAGCCAACGCGGCACCAGCCAGCGCGGCGCCACCGGCACCCGCCCTGATCCCCGGCCCCTGCCCTCACAGACCCTCGAGGCCCACTCCCACCACCCCGGCACCCGCCCCCACACGCCCCCGGCTGGAGCCGGCCGTAACAACCTCACGAAATCCCTGAAGAACAGGCGCCCCTTCCTACGGTGCCGTAACCTTGGGACGTCCCCCGCGCAGGGCCGCGCTCCACCCGGATCGCCCTCGCACGGGCCAAACATTCAGCCGGCCCTCCACCACCAACCACCCCCGCCAATCCACCAACCACTCCCCGCCAATCGCCCAACTCCAACCCACCCACCACTCCCCCAGCCCGAAGGACCATCCGAGATGACCACGCTTGAAGACCTCTGGGTCAAGGCCTACGACCCCAAGGCCCGCCGCCACCTGGAGTACCCCGGCGGCTCGTACGTGGACGGCTTCGACCGCTTCACCACCCAGTTCGCGGACAAGGTGGCCCTGGACTTCTTCGGCGCGCAGACCACGTACACGGAGCTGCGCCGCGCCGTCGCCTATGTGGCGGGCTGGCTGCACGAGAAGGGGGTGCGCCCCGGTGACCACGTGGCCCTCCTGATGCCCACGTGCCCGCAGCACGTGGTGGCGTTCTACGCGGTGCTCGCGTGCGGGGCCACGATCGTGGAGCACAATCCGCTGTACACGGAGAAGGAGCTCACGCCGCTCTTCGAGGACCACAAGGCGGACGTGGCGATCATCTGGGACGCGGCCGCGCCCAAGCTGCAGAGCCTTCCGGAGCACGTGCGCCCCAGCACGATCGTCTCCATCAACCTGATCGAGGAGATGCCGCTGGCCAAGCGCCTCCTCCTCAAGCTCCCCATCAAGAAGGCCAGGGAGTCGCGGGCGTCGCTGTCCAAGCCGGCGCCCGGCACCATCCCATTCTCCGAGCTGCTGGCCCCCCGCGAGGGCCCACCGGCGGGGGTGCGCCCCCAGCCGGAGGACATCGCCCTCCTCCTGTACACCTCCGGCACCACCGGGGTCCCGAAGGGTGTGCCGCTGACGCACACGAACCTGCTTGCTTCCACGCAGCATGCGCTGGAGTGGGTGACCATGATGGTCCCCGGCGAGGAGGTGTTCATGGCCTGCCTGCCCCTGTTCCACATCTTCGGCTGCTCGCT
>CAZTOM010000039.1:12026-13305 GCA_964615555.1 uncultured Actinomycetaceae bacterium | reverse complement strand
CACGAGAACGAGACGGCATCCGTGAGCTTCCAGGCCCGAAAGGGCGGCCCGCCCGACGAGCCCACGGACGAGCCGACCGACGAGCCCACGGACGAGCCGACCGACGAGCCCACGGACGAGCCCACGGACGAGCCGACCGACGAGCCCACGGAGAAGCCGACCGACGAGCCGACGACCGAGCCCACCAAGGACCCGGAGCCCACGAAGGACCCGACCAACCCGGCCAAGCCGACCACTCCGGCGAAGCCCTCGACTCCGGCCAAGCCGGAGCTCGCTGAGACCGGATTCTCCGCTGGCCTCGCAGGCCTCGCCCTGCTCGCCACCGGCACCGGCGCTGCGCTCCTTGGTGCGCGCAACCGCCGCGAGGGCTAACCCCTCCGAGCACTAGAACGGAGGCCCGCTGACCACCAGGTCGGCGGGCCTCCGGCCTTTCTCCGCACCAGTAGCCTGTGCACCATGCCCCTCACTCTGCGCACCTTCGCCCTCGAGTCCGCTGCCATGGTGGGCGGCCTCGTGGCCACCGGCATCCTCCTGCGCCGCCTCACCGGCGACGATCCGCCTGAGGACCGCGCCATCCGCTCCCTCCAGGAGTCGTTCGGCCACTCCCCCGACGACGGCGCCCAGCCCCGAACGGAGCGTTCCGTTGGTGCCCGGGTGGGGCCCGACGACGGCCCCCAGCCCCGTACGGACAGTTCCGCGCCCGCTGGGGCGAGTGGCGTCGTCGTCGAGGAACGGGCCGCAGCGGACCATCCCGCGCCCGCTGGGACGGGCGGCGTCGTGGCCGGGAGGGAGGCGGAGCTCGTGGACGGGCTGACCCACGGGCTGTCCTGGTACTCCGGGGTCCCGCAGACGATCGCGAACGGGGCGGCGTGGTGCGGGGTGACGTGGCTGGCGACGCGGGACTGGCGGCAGTCGATCGCGCCGGGGGCGGCGCTGGCGCTGGAGACGGCGTGCTTCGTGGGGTCGGCGGCGATCGTGGGCCGGCCGCGGCCGCAGCGGGTGTGGCGGCCGGAGGCACCGCATGCCACCGGTTCCTACCCCTCCGGGCATACGGCCGCGGCGGTGGCGCTGCACACCACGCTTGCGAACCTGCTCGCCCGGCACGGCCGGGGCGCATGGTGGAGTTCGTTCCTGCTGCGCTACGAGGTCCCAGCGGACATCGCCTTCTCGCGGGTCTACCGCGGGCAGCACCACATCACGGACGTGGTGGCGGGCGCGGTGCTGGGACGGTGGTCGGCGGGCGTGGTGCGGCGGGCGCTGCTGGACTGACCGGCCGGGC
>CAZTOM010000039.1:8201-11926 GCA_964615555.1 uncultured Actinomycetaceae bacterium | reverse complement strand
CTACGGAAGGCGGCGGCGGACGTCGTCCCTCTCGGAGGGGCCGGGCTCCCACATGGTGACCCAGGGCAGGTCCGTGGCGATGTGCTTGGCGCCCTCCTCGAGCCTCGTGTAGCGGCCCTCGAGGACGCGGCGGGAAAGGCGCCGGTCGGAGGTGTCCGAGTTCTTCCACAGCTTCGTGAACAGGGCGTCCACGCGGACACGGGCCTGGGCGCAGAAGGCGTCCGCGAGTTCGGTGCCGGCGGGATCGGCCTCAGCCTTGGCGCGGACGCAGGCAGCAGTCATGGCGAACAGGTCCGCGCCGATGTCCACGGCCCGCCCCAGGAAGGCCTGGCGGTGCTCCATCTTGCCCTGCCAGCGGGCCATGCCGGCGAAGATGTGGCGGGCCAGCCTGCGTGAGGCGCGTTCGATGTAGCGGATGTGGCCGGCCAGTTCCCCGAAGTCCCCGTAGGTGGTGGGCACGGTTCCCGCGCCCACGGCGAGCGTGGGGAGCCAGCCGGCGTAGAACTTGGCCGCCCGGCCCACGGCCTGCGCCTTGGCGGCCGTATCGGCCTCCGGATCGATGAAGTCCCCGGCCACCTCGAGGTGGGTGTCCACGGCCTCGCGGGCGATCAGGAGGTGCATGATCTCCGTGGAGCCCTCGAAGATGCGGTTGATGCGCAGGTCCCGGACCACCTGCTCCACCTCGGCGGGCCGCTCGCCGCGGGCCTCCTGGGAATCCGCGGTCTCATAGCCGCGGCCACCGCGGATCTGGAGGAGCTCGTCCCCGATCATCCAGCCGTGCTCGGAGGCCCAGAGCTTCAGGAGGGCGGCCTCGATACGGATGTCATTGTGCTCGTCGTCCGCGAGCATGCAGGAGAGGTCCAGCATCGACTCCATCGCGTACGTGGTGGCCGCGATGTAGGCGATCTTGGTGGCGATGGCCTCGTGCTCCCCCACCGGGCGGCCCCACTGGACGCGCTCGGCGCTCCAGCCGCGCGCCACGTTCAGCGACCACTTGGACGCTCCCACGCACATGGCCGGCAGCGAGAGCCGGCCGGTGTTCAGGGTGGCGAGCGCGATGCGCAGGCCCCGGCCCACGCCCAGCAGGAGGTTCTCCTCCGGCACGAACACCTGGTGGAAGCGCAGCACCGCGTTCTCGATCCCGCGCAGGCCCAGGAACTGGTTGCGGTTCTCCACCGTGATGCCCGGCGAGTCCGCCTCCACCACGAACGCGGAGATGCCGCCCCTGTTCCCCTCCGACTTGGGCACGCGCGCCATCACCACGAACAGGCCGGCCACGGTGGCGTTGGTGGCCCACAGCTTCACGCCGTCGATGAGGTAGCCGCCCTCCGTGGGCGTGGCGATCGTGCCCAGCCGGGCCGGGTCCGAGCCCACGTCCGGCTCAGTCAGGCAGAACGCGGAGACCTCGCCGGCCGCCACGCGCGGGAGGAAGCGCTTCTTCTGCTCCTCCGTGCCGAACATCTTCACCGGCTGCGGCACCCCGATCGACTGGTGCGCACTGAGCAACGCACCGATCGACGGGTTGGCCGAACCCAGCAGGGTGAGGGCCTTGTTGTAGTACAGGTTGGTGAGTCCCAGCCCGCCGTACTCCTCCGGCACCTTCATCCCGAACGCGCCGATCTCCGCCAGCGCCCGGAACGTCTCATCGGGGATGTGGTCCTCGCGCTCGATCCGGCGGCCGTCGATCTGGGCAGCCACCTCGCGCGCCCTGGCCAGGAACGCCTCCCCCTTCGCACGCTCCTGCGCGTTCGGCGTGGGCCACGGATCCACGAGGTCCAGGCGCAACCGACCGAGGAACAGTTCCTTCCCGAAGCTCGGCTTGGTCCAGTCCTGCTCCCTGGAGGCCTCCGCCACCTTGCGGGACTCCGTGGCGCTCGGGTTCTGCGTGGCGGGTGTGGCCTGGTGCTGCGGTGCGGGTGTGGTCTGCTGGCGGGCTGTCGTCGTAGACATGGGACCTCCTCGTCGGTGGTGCAATTGTGGACCGCGTGGAGGGTGCCCACAATCGGAGGATGAGCCGTTGTAGGGATCCGCACGCGTTTCCCGACGGCGGGTGCTGGGCCCCGTACGGAGGATGCGGCTGCGTACAGGAGGACGGGGCTGCGGTGGGCGGCGTGGCGGGGCGCCGTGCGCGGTGGGATCGCGGTGCTGGACGCGCAGACGCTGCGCCGTCAGCGCCGGCAGTTGGTGGTGGGCGGCACCCTCCTCCTGCTGGTGTCCAGTGCGTTCGCCGCGGCGTGGTGGGTGAACGCCGCCGTCCTCGGCGATTCGTGGGCTGGCAGCATGGCGCCGATCGTCCTCCCCCTCCCCCTCGCCATCGCCGGCTTCGTGGCCGCACTCGGCTTCGCCCGGGCGACCAGCCGGGCCAGCCGCTCCAGCCACTCCAGCCCGACCCAGGCGTCCCCCGCCGCAGCCGAACCGGATTCCCTGTGGGGCTCGGACGGCTCGGGTAAAGGGAAGTGACGCGCGGTACCAACGCGCGGTAGCGACGCACGGGGCCAACGCGCGGTAGCGACGCACGGGGCCAACACACGTTCCGCCGTCGCCCCGCCCCAACGGCGATGCCCCCACCGTAGGTAGCCAGCCCGTCGCGTACGCCCCACGACAGGTGACGGGCGGTGCCAACGCGCGTTCCGCCGTCGTCGATCCCCCGAAAACGGCGCCTCGCCCAGCAAAACGGGGATGTGAGCAGGATCACATTCCAGTTTTCCCCACGAACACCTGTTCGAAGGGGATTCTGTCAGACCCCCTCCGTAACGTTGGTGACATGAGCACGGGGCAGGCACTGCGCGGGACCAGGGAGGTCCTGCGATCGGTGCTGGCTGCGCTCGAGTCGGTGGACCATGAGGCGCGGAAGGCGGCGTCGGACGGAGAGCGGCTTGATCTCGTGGCGCTCGCGTTGGATGCGAAGCGGCGGATCGAGGGATTGGCGTCGGCGCTGGTGGGAGAGGCGGACCGGGCCGGATCGGCCAAGAAGGTCGCGGGGACGCCCACCACCACGTGGCTGGCGCAGGACGGGCGGACCTCGCTGAAGGACGCCACAAACGTGGTCCTGACCGCGAAGGACGTGAGCAGGCGCGAGGGCGTGAAGAGCGCAGCGCTCTCGGGCGAGATTGAGCTCGGCCAGGCGCGCGAGATCACCAAGGTCCTGAAGGACCTGCCTGCCACGCTGGATTCGACGCAGCGGGAGGAAGCCGAGAGGTACCTGCTGAAGAAGGCCGCCACCACGCCGGCGCGGTCCATTCCCCGGCTGCGGGCGGAGGTCCTGGCCGCCGTGCAGGAGGAGACCGAGGAGACGCGCGAGGCCGAGATGAAGCGGCTGGACGCGCAGCGCAAGCGCGCGGTCTCGCGGCGGTACCTGACTTTCGACGATGACAATGACGGCTCCATCCTGCTGCGCGGATCACTCCCCTACCTCGAGGCTGCTCCGCTGCGAAGGCTCATCGATGCGTTCGTGGAGTCCGACCGGCGAGCCCGGCGGGACAGCGGCACCGATGAGTACACGACGCTTGGGAAGCGTCGGGCGGATGCGCTGATCGGGTTGGCGGCCAACCATATTGCGGCCTCGGGGCTGGAGCTCGGGCCTGCCGGACTGCAGGCTGCGGGTATCCCTGGACCGCGCGAGGCGGGACTGCGGGACGCGCGTGCGCAGGAGACGGGACCGCGCGAGGCGGGACCGCGCGAGGCGGGACTGCGGGACGCGCGTGCGCAGGAGACGGGACCGCGCG
>CAZTOM010000039.1:1828-8101 GCA_964615555.1 uncultured Actinomycetaceae bacterium | reverse complement strand
CGCCGCGGGGTCTACGAGAGCACCCGCCCACCCGGGATGGAGATTCGCCGGACGCGCGGGCCCGGGGCGAGCCCGAGGGCGGGAATGCGAAGACGCCGGACGCGGGAGTTCGGGACCAGCCCGAGGGGAACACGAACACGCCGGGCGCACGGGCGCGTGACGGCACCCTGCCCCGCGACGACACCCGGCCCCGGTGGCCCGACTTTGACAACCCCGGACCTCCTCCGCCCTGGGCGGCTGCGGGGTAGGGGAGCCTCCCGCCCCAAGTCAGGCGGGTGGGAGTCTCCCGCCCCAAGTCAGGCGGGTGGGAGTCTCCCGCCCCAAGTCAGGCGGGTGGGAGGCTCCCGCCCGGGTAGTCCGGGGTAGACCCGGGCAGTCCCGGGCAGTCCCGGCAGTCCCGGGTGGTCCCGGGTAGCGGCCGCAGGGTACGGGAGCCCCTTCCGCACAAGCCAGGCGCCCCCGCCTTCCACTGGGGAACACGGTGGCGCCAGAGCCAAAGCCGGGCTTCAGTCCGTTCCTACTTCTTGGCGCCCATCTCCTTCTGCGCCTCGTGCAGCACCTTCTCGTTCACGGGCTCGTTGCCGGATGCACGCTGGCGGCGCTCGTACTCGTGAACCTCGCGCTGGCGCTCCGCCTCCACTCCCGTGGCGATCGTGGAGCGCAGGTGCTCCGGCCCGTACCCGAACGCATCCACCAGATCGCGGGCGTGCGGCCGCAGCTTCAGCAGGATCCGGTTCACGTACGAGGTGACCGTCTGCGCCCGCTGTGCACTCATGCGCCCGTTCATCAGGTACCACGCCAGGTTCCGCTCAATCACAGTCAGGCCGAACAGGTCCCGCAGCCGGGTCAGGATCTTCCGGGACTGCCCGTGGCCCATGTCCTTGATCGCCGCCGTGAAGGCCTCCCACTGCAGCAACTCGGCATGCGCCCGTGCCGCAGCGATCAGCTCGTCCTGGTGGGCGTTGAACACGGCCACCTGGTCATCGGCCGAGGCCTTCCGCACCCCGCGCAGCGCCATGGCCACCTTCTCCACCATGGTCTCCACGCGGTCCTCGAGCAGCTCCCGCTGCGTCTCCTCGGAGCGGAGGTGGCCTGCCGAGCGGGCCATCGAACCGGAGTCCCGGATGGACTGCGCCGCCCGGCGCAACGGGGTCTTGTGGAGGGCCATGTCACCGGCCCGCTCCGCCACCCAGCGCACGGTGCCGGCCACGTCCAGCTTGGCCATGTCCCGCCCGTAGTCAGTGAGGAGCCGCTTGCCCACGAGCTGCAGCAGCACGTTGTTGTCGCCCTCGAACGTGACGTAGATGTCCAGGTCCTGGCGGAGCTGCACCAGACGGTTCTCCATCATGTACCCGGCCCCGCCGCAGGCCTCGCGGGCCTCCTGCAGCGCGTCCAGCGCCAGCCAGGTGTTCATCACCTTCGCGGCCGCCGCCTGGGTCTCCAGGTCCTGCCGGTTCTCGTCGGAGTCGTGGCGTCCGGAGAAGACGTCGTCGAAGTGGGAGAGCAGCTCGTTCTGCGCGAAGGAGGCCGCGTACACCTGGGCGAGCAGCGGGAAGAGCCGGCGCTGGTGGCGCTGGTAGTCGAGGAGCTTGACCTCCTCGTGCTCGTCCGCACCCGTGAACTGGCGCCGCTCGGTGGCGTAGCGGATCGCGATCGCGAGCGCCAGCTTGGAGGCCACCACGGCCGCGCCGGAGAGGGAGACACGGCCCTGGACCAGCGTCCCGAGCATCGTGAAGAACCGGCGTCCCGGGGACTCGATCGGCGAGGAGTACGTCCCGTCCGCGGCCACGTCGCCGTAGCGGTTGAGCAGGTTCGTGCGCGGGATGCGCACCTGGTCGAACGCGATGCGGCCGTTGTCGATGCCGTTGAGGCCACCCTTCCAGCCGTCGTCCTCGAAACTGATGCCCGGCAGCGGGTGGCGAGTTCCGTCGTCGGCGATCTCGCGCATGGGGACGTAGAAGGCGTGGACGCCGTGGTTGACGCCCTTCGTGATGAGCTGCGCGAACACCACTGCGGCGAGGCCGTGGAGCGCGGCGTTGCCGATGTACTCCTTCCATGCCGCGCGCACGGGCGTGTGGATCACGAACTCCTCGGTGTCCGGATCGTAGGTGGCGGTGGTGAGCACGCCGGCCACGTTGGAGCCGTGGCCGATCTCGGTCATCGCGAAGCAGCCGGGGATGTCGAGCTCGATGGCGCCGCGCAGCCACTTGTCGTGGTGCTCGCGGGACCCGAGCTGGTGGATGGCCGAGGCGAACAGGCCGAACTGCACCCCCGCCTTGATCTGCAGCGACGGGTCCGCCACCAGGATCTCCTCGAAGGCCGCCAGGTAGCGGCCCGGCTCGTCCTCGCCGCCCACGTAGGTGGGGAAGCCGCGGCGCGGGATACCGGAGTCGCGCACGCCGGCGAGCTGCCCGAACACGCGCTCACGGTGGTCCTCCTTGGACAGCCCGTCGATGCGGTGCAGGTCCGGGTTCGCCATCGAGACGCGCGCCGCCCGGCGCAGGTCCGCCCACTCGGAGTCCAGCAGGTCCGAGATGGCCTCCACGTCCACCCGTTCGTCCTGCGGCAGGTCGCCGGACACGCCCACGGAGGGCAGCGGGGCGTACTGGTCGCCGTCGTCACGCGGGGAGGTGTCCGTTCCGCTCGGCGTGGGTGCGGAGGGCGCCTGCCCGACGGCGGAGCCCCCCTTCCCGCGTGCGGTCGCGTCCCGTCCGGGGCCGGTCTTGTTCTGCTTGCCGGAGGTGGTGCGCTGGTTCGTCTTGCTCGTGGTCATTCCTCATCCTCGAGGTCGGGCCGGTGCGGCACTGGGTGGTCGGTCTCGTTGCGGTTGTTCTGGACGGTGGTGGTGTGGGTGGTGGTCAGGGAGTCGCGGGATCGGTTCGGGCGTTGTTCGGAATGGGTTCGGCACCCTGGTTGCGCTTGGCGATCAGGGTGTGGGTGCCGTCCCACACGATGGTGGTGAGGTCCGCGGCGAGGTCCTCGCGGGTGGGGCGCGTGGAAGGGTCGGACGCCACCCACTGCTCCGCGGTGGCGCGCACGAGGCCCACCACCCCGGCCGCCCAGTAGGAAATGCGTTCCGGCGGGGTGCTCGGCGCCAGGAGTGGGGCGAGGATGCCCTGGACCAGCTCCTCCACCTGGAGGACGAAGGTGCGCAGGTTCCCCTCGGAGGCCGCCTGCTGCGGACGGTTCACGAACAGGAACACGTTGCGGCTGCGCTCCACGATCCCGAGGTAGGTGTCCACCATGGCGTTCACCGTCCGGCGTGGATCGCGGCTGGAGCGGGAGGCCTCCACGAGCCGCCCGCGGGCGCGGCCGAGCACGTACTCCCCCACCGCCACCTGGAGTGCGGTCTTGTCCGTGAAGTAGCGGTACAGGATCGACTTGGAGGTGCCCAGCCGCGTGGCCATCTCCTCCATGGACAGGTCCGGGCCCTCCTCGTGGACGATGCCCCGGATCTCGCGCACCAGTTCTTCCCGGCGCCGCTCCCGGTGCTCCACCCACCGCAGGGCGCGCCCGTCCGAGCTCGGCAGGGCCGGTTCGCCGGCCCCAACCTGCCCACCCGGGCCTGCTGGCGCCGGTTCGCCGGTCCCAACGCGTCCCCCACGCACGGACTCGCCGGCCCCAACCTGCCCACCCGGGCCCGCTGGCGCCGGGTGTTCGGCGCCAATGTGGCCGTTCGGGTTGACTGGGGAGCCAACGTGCCCTGAAATGGGATACATAGAACCGAGAGTATCAGGTACTCGTCGCCCCGCAATGCTCAACGAGGAGAACACCGTGTCCCCTGCCACAACCCCCAGCGCCGTCATCGTGGGCGCCAACCGCATCCCGTTCGGTAAGGCCGGCAGCGCCTACCGTGACGCCACCAACCAGGACATGCTCACCGCCGTCCTCGACGGGCTTGTGGCCCGCTTCGGCCTCGCCGGCGAGCGCCTGGACGAGGTGGCCGGCGGTGCGGTCCTCAAGCACTCCAAGAACTTCAACCTCACCCGTGAGTCCGTGCTCGGCTCCGCCCTGGACCCGCACACCCCCGCCTACGATGTGCAGCGCGCCTGCGCCACCGGCCTCGAGTCGATCATCGGCGTGGCCAACAAGATCTCGCTCGGCCAGGCCGAGGTTGGCATCGGTGCCGGCGTGGACTCCGCCTCCGACGCCCCGATCGTGGTTTCCGAGCGCCTCCGCAAGACGCTCCTCAAGCTGAACCGCTCCAAGACCTTCGGCCAGAAGCTCTCCGCGATCACCAAGATCCGCCCCGGTGACCTGGTGCCCGTGGCCCCGGATGTGGCCGAGCCCCGCACGGGCCTGTCCATGGGCGACCACCAGGCCATCACCACCGCCAAGTGGGGCATCACCCGCGAGGCCCAGGACGAGCTCGCCCTCGCCTCCCACCAGAACCTCGCCGCCGCCTACGATCGCGGCTTCTTCGAGGACCTCATCACCCCGTTCCGCGGCCTGACCCGCGATGAGTCGCTGCGCGCGGACACCTCGCTGGAGAAGCTCGCCAAGCTCAACCCGGTCTTCGGCAAGCGCCTGTCCGCCACCCCCACCATGACGGCCGGCAACTCCACCCCGCTCTCCGACGGCGCCGCCGCCGTGCTCGTCTCCTCCCCCGGCTGGGCAAAGTCGCGCGGCATGACCCCGCTCGCCCGCGTGGTGGACGCCACCACCGCCTCCGTGGACTTCCCCTCCGGCGAGGAGGGCCTCCTCATGGGCGGCGCCTACGCCATCCCGCGCCTCCTGGACCGCAACGGGCTCTCACTCGCGGACTTCGACTTCATCGAGATCCACGAGGCCTTCGCCTCCACCGTGCTGACCACGCTCGCCGCCCTGAACGACGAGGCCACCGCGAAGCGCGCCGGCCGTGACGCCCCTCTCGGCGAGATCGACCGCTCCCGCCTCAACGTGACCGGCTCCTCGCTCGCGGCCGGCCACCCGTTCGCCGCCACCGGCGGGCGGATCGTGGGCACGCTCGCCAAGCTCCTCCACGAGCGGGGCGACTCGCAGGTGCGCGAGGGCCGGGCGCTCGGCCTCATCTCCGTGTGCGCCGCCGGCGGCCAGGCCACCGCGATGATCCTCGAGGCGGTCTGACATGGCGGACAAGTACCTCGACTTCGTCTCCGGCGGCTTCGGCAAGAAGCTCGCCAAGCAGCTCGGCCTGCCGAGCCCCGTCAAGCTGCGCCGCCACACGCCGGGCGCACCGCTCGCGGAGGGTCCCGTGCTCGTCATCTCCGACGACGACTCCCGCCCCGCCGCTGACGAGCTCGCCTCCGCCCTCCTCCCCTGGCACCTGGACGTGCGCCGCTCCACCCACCTCCCGAAGACCGAACGCTGGGGCGCGGTCATCATGGTGGTCACCGACGCCGCGCACCCCGAGGCACTCGCGGGCCCGGCCCTCGAGCTCGGCTCCACCCTGCGCCAGCTCACCCGCTCCGGCCGCGTGATCACGGTCTCGCGGGCGGGGCTCGGCGCCGGCCCCGGTGGTGCTGCGGATGCCCTCTCCCCCGCCGTCGCCGCCGTGCGCGAGGGGATGGAGGGCTTCGTCCGCTCAGTGGGCAAGGAGCTACGCGCCGGCGCCACCGCGAACGGGATCGTGCTGGGCGAGGGCGTGGGCATGACCTCCCCCGCCGTCCTGCGCACCGTACGCTTCCTGCTCTCCGGGAAGTCCGCGTTCGTGGACGGGCAACTGATCGCCGTCGACGGGGACGGGACCCACGACCCGGACTGGGAGCGTCCGCTGGAAGGACGGGTCGCCGTCGTGACGGGAGCGGCCCGCGGGATCGGGGCCGCGATCGTGGAGGTGCTCGCACGGGACGGGGCGCGCGTGGTCGGCGTGGACGTGCCGGGAGCGGGCGATGCGCTCGCCAAGGTGATGAACGGCGTGAGCGGGCTCGCGCTCCAGTTGGACGTGACCGCGGGCGATGCGGCCGAGCGGATCCTGGGCGCCGCGCGCGAGCGGTACGGGCGCCTGGACATCGTGGTGCACAACGCGGGCATCCTGCGGGACAAGCTGCTCGCCAACATGACCGAGGACCGGTGGACGGACCTCATCGCGGTCAACATCGCGGCGCCCCTCGCCATGAACGAGCGGTTCGTGGAGGCGGCCGGGGCCGGTGAGCTGGGAGATGCGCCGCGCATCATCTCGCTCGCCTCCACCTCCGGGATCGCCGGCAACCGCGGGCAGAGCAACTACGCCACCGCGAAGGCTGGGGTCATCGGGATGACGGCGGCGCTGGCCGCGCCGCTCGAGCAGGTGGGCGGGACCGCGAACGCCGTGGC
>CAZTOM010000039.1:0-1818 GCA_964615555.1 uncultured Actinomycetaceae bacterium | reverse complement strand
CGTGGCCCCGGGCTTCATCGAGACCGAGATGACCGCCAAGATCCCGCCCGTCATGCGCCAGGTGGCGCGCCGGGTGAACTCGCTCCAGCAGGGCGGGCTCCCCGTGGACGTGGCGGAGGCGATCTCGTTCCTGGCCTCGCCGGCCGCCGGCGGGATCAACGGACAGGTGCTGCGCGTGTGCGGCCAGCACATGGTGGGGAGGTAGGAATGGCTGCGAACCAGACCGTGTGGGGACTGCCGGGGGCGCACCCGCCCGCCGACTACGAGGTGGTGGACGTCCCCGAGATGCCCGATGCGGCCGCCTCGCGCCGCGACGCCGTGAAGGGCGCACTGCCGCTCCCGGGACGCTCCCGGCCGGACGTGCCGCCGAAGATGGCCATCCGCGCCCCCGCGGTACGCCCCTCCGCCGCGGAGGCGACCGCGTTCACCCACGTGCTCGGGGCGGCGGCCACCGACCGGCTGCCCGCGAGCTTCGTGCACGTGGCCGGGTTCCCGCTGGCACTCGCCCTCATGACCTCGCCGGTGTTCCCGATGCCCGCGCTTGGGATGGTGCACATCGCGAACCGGGTGCGCCAGTCGCGCTCGCTGGTGTTCGGGGAGCCGCTCGTGTTCACCGCGTGGGCGGAGAACCTGCGGGCCCACCGCCGCGGCGCCCTGATCGACGTGCACGTGACGGCCTCCGTGATCGGAACACCGGACGAGGCGGACGGTCCCGGCGCCGGGGCGAGCGGCGCCGTCGGGCACGGGTTGGAGACCGTGTGGCATGGGGTGTCCACGTACCTCGCGAAGGGCGTGGAGGCGGCCGGGGAGCCGGAGGAGTCCCGCGCCGAGTGGGAGTACGGCCCGCTCGAGGCGGCCGGGCTGCACGCGTGGAAGCTCGGGCCGGAGATCGGGAAGCGGTACGGCGAGGTGTCCGGAGACACGAACCCGATCCACACCTCCCGGATCGGGGCGCGGCTGTTCGGATTCCCGCGGCCGATCGCGCACGGGATGTACACCGCGGCGCGCGCGCTGGCCGAGATCGGCGAGCCCGAGACGGGTGCGCTCGAGTGGAGCGTGGCCTTCGGGAAGCCCGTGGTGCTGCCGGCACGCGTGAGCCTGGAGTTTGCGCGCTCGGGCGAGTCGGTGGACTACGCCGTGGTGCGCCGCAAGGACGAGGACACGCGGGTGCACCTGAGCGGGCGGATCGCGCCCCTCGCGTAGGGCGAGCCCAACGTCACGGTGGGGCGACGGCGGAGCGTGGGTTCCGTCGTCGCCCCACTGGCGTTCGTGGGTGGGGTGCGCAGTACCGCCGCGGTGGGGGTGCTCCGGCGCGGCGGGGGCGCTCGGGTGGTGTTCGTGGGTGGGGTGCGCAGTACCGCCGTAGCGGGGGTGCTCCGGCGCGGCGGGGGCGCTCCGGCGGGCAAGCGACACACCCGAAAACGCGGACGCGCCAGACTGTTCACCCCGGGTTTGCCCTGAAATCTGGCGCAAAACAAGGTTATCCACAGAAACTATCCACACCCCTGTGGACAGCCACGTGATCATGCGGATGAGGGTGTGGACAACCCGTGGACAAGACCTCAGACGCCCCGAAAATGGCGGAATATCAACAATTCTCATTCGTGGGAGTACTCAGTGTTTCCGCCCAAAACAGCGCCGGATTCCGGGACTTATCCACCGCTATACACAGGCTGTGGGGAGAAATCGGTGTTTTCGGGCCCTATCATGCTCCGGCCCGTGTTTACCAAGGATTCAGACATTGTGCCCCGTTCGGGCCACCTCCCGCGTCCATCATCTGCCCATCAACCGCCCGCAAACCGCGGCGTCACGGCGCTC
>CAZTOM010000038.1:10512-13512 GCA_964615555.1 uncultured Actinomycetaceae bacterium | reverse complement strand
GGCAGTGACGGCCAAGACCAAGAAGAAGATGACGAACCGGAAGTTCCTTGCGATCTGGATTCCGATCCTCGCGATCCTGACGGTGATCGTTGTCGTCGCCAATGTCGCGATCGGGATCTTCGATCGTTGGATCGGATCCCAGTTCGGATCCGGCACCTACACGGTGGAAAACTCGGCGGAGGGCGCCACGTGGGACACCGACTACTACGAGCGTGACTTCGACTCCCTCGAGGAGCTTGAGGCGGCCGCTCGCGAGCTGATCGCGGAGATGGGCACCGAGGGGATTGTCCTCGCCAAGAACGAGGCGGAGGCTCTCCCCCTGGCCTCCGGCGCACGTGTGACCATGCTGGGCCGCAGCGCTATTGACGCCGTCTACGGCGGGGCCGGCTCCGGGTCGGTGGACGTGACGACCGCGACCACCCCCCGCGAGGGTCTCGAGATGGCCGGCTTCCAGATCAACGACGCCGTCGCCCAAACCATCGCAACGTTTACCGACAACAGGGACAACCGGCGCGGGTTCATCGAGATGGACCTTCCCGACCGCTCCACCTACAACATCGGAGAGCTTCCGATCACCGACTACGAGGCACAGCAAGCCTCGTTCGCCGACTACAACGACGCCGCGCTGATCTTCATTGGTCGGCCCGGCGGTGAGGGCGGCGACCTCACCCGTGACATGAATGGGTGGGATGAGAACTATGTCGAGGGCCAGCACCAGCTCGAACTCAACCAGGACGAGAAGGACCTGATCCAACTCGCAAAGGACAACTTCGAGACCGTTGTGGTGATCGTCAACGCCTCCACGACCCTCGAGATGGGGGAAGTCCAGAACGATCCGGAGATCGATTCGGTGCTGCTGGTCGGCTCCCCCGGGCTCTCGGGCTTTGAGGGACTGGGACGGGTTCTCGCCGGAGAGGTGAACCCCTCCGGACGGACAGCGGATCTCTGGGCCGCAGACTTCACCCAGGATCCGACCTTCGTGAACTTCGGTCACTTCCTCTACGAGGACCTCGAGGTCTCCTACCCTGCGTCGGCGCTGAGCTCGGCCGCGTCGAACGCCACAGTGACGGACGAGGCCCCGTTCGTGAACTACGCAGAGGGCATCTACATCGGCTATCGCTACTACGAGACCGCAGCGGCCGAGGGCTTCATCAACTACGACGAGGCCGTCGTGTATCCGTTCGGTTACGGGCTCAGCTACACCGACTTCGCCTGGACGATCGCGGGCCAGACGCTCGGCGAGGTGGATGGCACCGTGTCCCTCGACGTCGAGGTGACAAACAACGGAACCGTTGCCGGCAAGGACGTGGTGCAGGTCTATTACACGGCCCCCTACACGCCTGGTGGCATTGAGAAGGCCGAAGTGGTGCTCGTGGGGTTCGCGAAGACGGGCGAGATTGCGCCGGGCGCGAGCGAGACCGTGAGGATCGAGTTTGCGGTGGAAGACATGGCATCCTTCGACTACGCGAACGCTGGCGCCTGGGTGCTCGAGGCCGGTGACTACGAGATCACCGCACGAACCAATTCCCACACGGTCGCCGAGGGCACTGAAGCCGTGACCTACACAGTTGATTCCGACGTTGTGTACGACGAATCCAACCCGCGGGCCTCGGACGAGGTGGCGGCCGTCAACCGGTTCGACGACGTCTCCGGCGCGTTCACCAATGACCCGTCCGAGAGCGGCAAGATCGTCAACATGTCCCGCGCGGACTTTGCGGGCACCTTCCCGACGGCGCCGTCCGGTGAGCTCTTGAAGGCCTCGGACACGGCCCGCGAAGGGTTCGCGGTCTACGACCACGAGGCCGAAGCGGCCGCGGCGGACGTGGAGATGCCGGCCACGGGTGAGAACACGTCGCTGACCCTCGTCGACCTGCGTGGTCTTCCGTACGACGACCCCCAGTGGGACGAGCTCCTCGACGCCCTGACGGTGGACGAGATGACTGACATGCTCCTGAACGGTGCGTACAACACGGGCGGAATCGAGTCCATCGCCAAGCCGGTGACAACCGATCTGGACGGCCCGGCCGGTTTCTCCTCCTTCATCAACTCGTCCATCAATGGTCCCGCGTACACCTCCGAGGTCACCCTCGCGCAGACCTGGAACGTGGACCTGGCCAACCAGATGGGCAGGATGGTGGGGAACGAGGGCCTCCTGAAGGAGGTGTCCGGATGGTACGCGCCAGCTATGAACCTGCACCGCAGCCCGTTCGCGGGACGGAACTTCGAGTACTACTCGGAGGACCCCCACCTCTCCGGTGTGATGGCACTCGGCGTGGCCCAGGGTGCGGCGGACAAGGGTGTCTACACCACGATCAAGCACTATGCGCTCAATGACCAGGAGACGAACCGTGTGAACAACGGCATCGCCACGTGGGCCAACGAGCAGGCGATCCGTGAGCTGTACCTCCCGCCGTTCGAGGACGTCATCAAGGGTGTCACCATGGACGTTTCCTACATCTCGGACGATCAGGGCGGCACCTCCACTTCCACAGTGGGCGCCACCGCGCTCATGAGCTCCTTCAACCGGATCGGTGCCGTGTGGGCCGGCGGCTCGAAGGCGCTCATGACCGAGGTTCTGCGCGACGAGTGGGGCTTCGAAGGCTTCGTTATCTCGGACTTCAACCTCTACAACTACATGAGCCCGGATCAGAGCATCGCGGCAGGCACCGATCTGACTCTGAGCTTCGCACCCTCCAAGTCGTTTGAGGACACGCGGTCGGCATACGCCGTGAACAACCTGCGTACGGCCACGAAGAACGTTCTGTTCGCCGTGGTGAACTCGAATGCGATGAACGGTCAGGCGCCGGGCGCGGTGGTCACCTACACCCCACCGACGTGGAAGTACATCCAGTACGGCGCCACGGGTGCGGCCGGGCTGGGGATCCTCCTGGGCGCCTTCCTGGTGGCGCGACGGGTGAGGCGGGAATCCGCCGATCCGGTCAACGCAGAGTGAAACCTGCGGTCTGCGGGTGGGGAAACCACCCCCGCCCGCAGACCGCG
>CAZTOM010000038.1:0-10502 GCA_964615555.1 uncultured Actinomycetaceae bacterium | reverse complement strand
CTTTCCGTACAACGATTGGTTAAACCTGGGTTCTGGGGTGGCGCAAACCCCCCCCCCCCCCCCCCCGCGGCCGCCCCGCCACTTGAACGACTGACACCAACCACACACACGAGCCACGACCACGCAATCACGACGGAGTGAGACACCATGACCATCGATGCCAGCGACCTTGAGAAGGCCGCCCTCCTCTCGGGTGCAAGCACATGGGAGACCAGAGCCAATCCCCGCCTTGGGCTGCCCGCCGTGGTCCTGACGGACGGGCCCCACGGCGTCCGCCGCCAGCTCGGCTCGAGCGACCACCTCGGCCTGAACGAATCCGAAAAGGCGACCTGCTTCCCTACCGCGGCGACCCTCGCCAACTCATGGGATCCCTCCCTGACCGAGGAAGTCGGCGCGGCGATCGGGGCCGAGGCGTCCGCGCTCGATGTGGATGTCATCCTCGGTCCGGGCCTGAACATCAAGCGGACGCCACTGTGCGGCCGTAACTTCGAGTACTACTCGGAGGACCCGCTGCTCTCGGGGCGTATGGCTGCCGGATTCGTCCGGGGCGTGCAGTCCACTGGCGTGGCCGCCTGTCCCAAGCACTTTGCGGCCAACCAGCAGGAGACCCGCCGGATGGCGAGCAACTCTGTGGTGGACGAGCGCACACTGCGCGAAATTTACCTGACTGCCTTTGAGATCGTGGTGCGGGAGTCCCACCCGCGGACCCTCATGAGTTCGTACAACGAGGTCAACGGTACCTATGCCCACGAGAACCACCACCTGCTCACCAGGATCTTGCGGGACGAGTGGGGCTTTGACGGAGCTGTGGTCTCCGACTGGGGCGGTTCGAACGACGCGGTGGCCGCCATCCACGGGGGTGGCACCCTCGAGATGCCCAGCCCCGGCATGACATCCGTGGCGCGCATCCTCGAGGCGCTCGAGGCCGGAGAGGTGGATCGCGACGCCTTCGAGAGGCGCGTCCAGGAGATGGTGAAGCTTGCCAGCGAGGCTGCGGGCCGCTCGCCCGCCTCCGTCGATCACGACGCCCATCACCAGTTGGCACGGCGTGCGGCGGCTGAGTCCGTGGTTCTCCTCAAGAACGACGACGATCTCCTTCCGTTGGCATCGGAGACGCGGGTCGCGGTGGTGGGCGACTTCGCGGCAACCCCGCGGTATCAAGGGGCAGGGTCCTCGCTCATCAACCCCACCCGGGTCACTTCCGCCCTGGAGGCACTCGAGGGTCGCCTGCAGATCACGGGAGTGGCGCAAGGATTCCGTCGTAACGCTCCCCACGATCCGGAGCTCGTGGACGAAGCCGTGCGGGTGGCGCGGGATGCCGACGTGGTGCTGCTTCACATCGGACTCGACGAGCTCAGTGAATCCGAGGGGAGGGATCGCGAACACCTCCGCCTTCCCGAGAGCCAACTCCTCCTGATCGAGGCTCTGGCTCTGGTGGGGACCCCAGTCGTGGCAGTGCTCTCCGCAGGGGCTCCGATCCAGATGCCGTGGCTGGAGGACGCTTCTGCTGTGGTCCACGGATACCTGGGCGGGCAGGCTGGTGCCGAGGGGATGGCGGACATTCTCCTGGGCGCCGCCAACCCTTCAGGTCGACTCGCCGAGACCTATCTGAAGCGGCTCTCCGACTCTCCGACGGCGGGCGCTGTTCCCTCCCACGAGCGTGACGCCGTCTACCACGAAGGTGTGTTCGTGGGGTACCGCTACACCACCACCGCCGGAGTGCCCGTCCTGTTCCCGTTTGGGTTCGGTCTCAGCTACACGAGCTTCACCTACTCCGATCTCATGATCGATGCCGACGGCGTCACCTTCACCCTTACCAACACGGGTGACCGGGAGGGGGCAGAAGTAGCCCAGCTCTACGTGGCGCCGCCCGTCGGTGCGTCCGGCCGCCCCACCCGCGAACTCAAGGGGTTCCAGAAGGTCGAGTTGGCACCGGGAGAGTCGCGGACGGTGACGATCCCCTTTGATGAGTACACCTTCCGCACCTTCGACATGACAGCGGACGCGTGGGCGGTGCCTGAGGGCGACTATGGGATTGCGGTGGCCGCCAGCGTGGAGGATCTGAGGCTCACCGGGGCGCTCCGGGTCGGGAGCACCGGCGAGCGGCAGTCGCTCACGGATGAGGCGAGCGCCGTCGTCGTGGGGGCGATGCTGGAGGCCGAGCCGCGGTCGCTCGAGTTCGAAAGCCTACCCGCGGCCGCCGAGCCCCGGCGCCGCGTGGCTCTGAGCGAGAACGATCCCCTCCTAGCGATGGAGGGGGCACGAAGCCCGCTCGCCCGGTTCGCCGAGAAGCGGCTCGCCGGAATGCTGCGAAAGGCAGACGCCAAGGGGACCCCGGACCTGAACCTGCTCTTCCTCACCGGAATGCCGTTCCGGGCAATGGGAAAGATGACGGGTGGGGCGATGTCCGAGGAGATGGTTGACTCGCTCGTCGCCACCGTCAACGGCCGCCACCTGGCCGGTCTCGGTGGGCTGGTGCGGGGATTCTTTGCCAACCGCAGCCGTGAGAAGACGTTGAACCGCCTGTACGAGCAGCAGTCGTCTGCCGGAGTGAAAGAGTAGGGAGTTCCCATGTTCAAGTCGATCAGGGCGTGGTGGCGGCGCTTCGAGGAACAGCGCCCCGAACTATCCAAGTTCCTCATGTTCTTCCTGCTCTCGAACGGTGTGACCGTCCTGCAGATATTGATGATGCCGGCGTTCAGGGCTGCATTCGACGGAACGTCGCTCGTCCACACGGACTTCGTCCACTTCCCGGTAGGGGTGAACCCCGACGGGTCCCAGTTCTTCATCTTCAACTATCCGGCGGGACCCATCGTGGACGGGGTGGGAGGAGGATTGGCGTACTTCCTCGCTGTCCAGATCACCCTGTTGATCGCCCAGGTGATCAACTTCTTCGCCCAGCGCAACATCACCTTCAAGTCCAACACCTCGCCCTGGGTTGCAGCGTTCTGGTATCTAGTGGCGTACGTGATCATCACGTTCGCGGCAGCGGCCCTCCAGGGCTTCTACAAGGCGCCGATCTACTCGCTTCTCATGGAGGGATGGGGTTGGGGTGCCACCGGTGAGACGATCGCGGACTTCATCACCATGATCATCAACTCGGCGCTCTCCTTCTGGGTGTTCTACCCGATCTTCAAGGTGATCTTCCGCCGGGTCCCCGAGGACGCCGACCAGGAAACTTCCACCGAACCGCCAGCCACGATTGCGCCGGAGAAGTGAAATGCCAGTCCTCTCCCTCGTGGTCCCGTGCTACAACTCGGAGGCATACGTAGGAAACTGTCTTGCTTCGATCCTCGGCGGAGGCTCCAGAGTGGAGGTGGTGTGCGTCAACGATGGCTCCACCGACTCCACTCCGGAGATCCTCGATGAGTGGGCGCGGAAGCATCCCGAGACGATTCGGGTCATTCATCAGGAGAACCGGGGGCATGGCGGGGCCGTCAACGCCGGCGTTGCCGCCGCCACGGGCGCGTACATCAAGGTTGTGGACAGCGACGATTGGCTCGACGCTGAGGCGCTGCTGGAGGTGCTGGACACGCTGGAGGCGCTCGAGTCGTCCGGCGAGGGTGTCGATCTCCTGCTGCACAACTTTGTGTACGAGAAGGAGGGCAGAGCCCGTCCGAGCACGGTGAGGCTCGCCCGCGTTCTACCCCAGGGGCGCGTGTTCGGGTGGGGGGAGGTGGGAAGGTTCCGGCTCCGGGAGTACCTGATGATGCACTCGATGATCTACTCCGCGAAGGTCCTCCGCGAGAGCGGTGTGCTCCTGCCAGAGCACACGTTCTATGTGGACACCGTGTGGGCGTACGAGCCGCTGCCCCTCACCCGGCGTCTGTACTACGTGGACGTGCCTCTCTACCGCTACTACATCGGCCGGGAGGACCAGTCGGTGAACGAGCCTGTCATGCTGCGGCGGATCGAACAGCAGATTCGGGTGGTGCGACGGATCTACGACTTCACGGCGCAGCTTCCCACCCTCAACCCCGGCCTGGAACGCTACATGCTTCACTTCCTCGGGCTCGCCGTCACCGTTTCGAACGTCATGCTCTCCCGCAAGGGAACCCCGCAGGCGCTCGCCCAGAAGCAGGCGATGTGGGAGCACTTCCGGGTGTCCAGCCCAGAACTCCACCGCAAGCTACGCCGTACGCTGAGCTCCGGCTGCACGAGTCTGCCCGGTAAGGCTGGGAACACGCTCGCCGTCGGGCTCTACCAAGTGGCTCGGCGAGTGGTGGGATTCAACTGACGAGGGGCCGCGCTACCGGGCGTATTCGGGCAACGGAATGAGTGCGCGCAACTCGAACCAGCCGCCGCTCGTTGAGGTGGTGAGAGAGCCTCCGTACCTCTCGACGATTTCCCGCATGTTCCGGATCCCGTAGCCGTGCCGTTCCTTGTCCGCCTTAGATGTGACGGGGATTCCGTTGGTGAGGGTCAGTGTGCCTGTCATGCAGTTTTCCACCAGCACTACCGCCAGATGGTGCTCGCGGCGCACGAAGACGTTGATCAACCTGCGGTCCCGGTCTTCCATGTCCGACAGGTGCTCGATGGAGTTGTCCAAGGCGTTTCCGAAGAGGACTGCGAGATCGAGCGGTTCCAAGAAGTCCAGCGCGTCCCCATCAACCCGGCAGCTCAGAAGGATGTCCTGCTCGGAACACAGGGACGCCTTGGAGCCCAGGATGGTGTCGAGCACCGCGTTCCCGGTGTTGAACATCTGGGCGAATCCGCTGATGGAAGCCTCGAGTTGATCAAGGTGTTCGGCCTTCGTGGCGGGGTTCGCCTCCGCGCGGAAGGCCTCCAGGTAGTGCTTGAGATCGTGGTACCGGCGGTTGACGGCGTCGGTACTTCGACGGGTCTGGAGATATTGCTCCTGCTGCGCCCGGAGCATCGTTTCCATCATCGCGGCCTCCGTTGCGAGGCGAAGCTCCCGGTGCTGAAGGGCGTGGGCGTATAGGGCCACGAACCCGGCGAGGTCAATGAGGGTGCGGATGTAGAAGATTTCCGCTCGGGACGTCGCACTGAATGGTGTCTCGATTGTGAGGAAGCTTATGTTGCTCATGAGGAAGGTGACGAGCCCGATCGCAAGGGCCACGAGAAGGCTGGCGGGGGTCGCCGCCACCCGGTCCCCGGGTGAGAACTGGCGCCGCTCCAGCAGGTAGATGATCCCCGTCGCCACGATCGGGACCGGTATGGAGAGGAAGGCCGGGACGGGGTCGCGAATTCCTGTGTCGGACAGGAAGAACGTGTGAAGTTGCCACCCCAGTGAGGCGACGAGTTCCGCCACCACGAAAGCGCGGACGGTGAGGTACCCGGTGTCGAGGGTGGGGCGAGTGGTGCACAGCATGATGTATGCGAACATCAGGCCAACGGCGATCAGCATCCCCACCGGCCACAGTGCGAGTGGCATGGTGCCGGCATGGATGTGCCAGGCGAGGAACGCGACGAAGAAGCCGACCGAGATCCCGATCGTAGTGAGCCGCCCGAAGCGCCGGTCCGAGAGGACGATGTAGGTGATGCACGCCAACCACTCGGCGAAGGCCGTGTATTCCCGGGGTATGTCCGGGAGGATCTGGTCAATCACACCGACCGTGCCCCGACATACGCGGACAAGGCTGCAAGAAAATCTTTGCGCCGTGGGCGGCTGACGGCGAGCTTTGACCCGTTGGCAAGGGTGCATCCCTGCTGGTCCACTGCCACCACGTGTTCGAGGTTCACGAGATACCCATGATTCGAGCGGAAGAAGCCCTTGGGTGCGAGCTCGGATTCGAAGGACTTCATCGTGCGGTTCACGACGTGCTGGCCCGAACGCTCGTGGATGAACATCTGGTGGCGGTCACTCTCGATGTAAAAGATGTCTGGCAGTGGGATCCGCCGGACCGAGTTCGAGAATGTGAGGGTGAGGTACTCGATCGGGGAGTCCTTGATCTGGGTGAGCACGCGATCCAGTTCCCGGGCGAACGCCGCGTAGCGGACCGGCTTCACCAGATAGTTGACGGCGCCCACCTCGTAGCCGCGGATCGCGTGTTGCGCGAGGTTGGTGATGAAGATGATCGGGACGTGCTCGTCCCGGTCTCGGACGTGATGGGCAGCCTCGAATCCGTCCATTCCCGGCATCTGGACGTCCAGCAGGATGATGTCGGTATCGAGCGGATAGGAGTCGACGAACCTGTCCCCATCCGGAAACACGCGCACGTCGAACTCAACAGCATTCTCACGGCCATACCTCTGGATGTGCTCAGAGATGACCACGGTGGAATTCGGGTCGTCATCGACCAAAGCGATGTGTATCAGAGGGCCCTCCTCGAGCTAGAGGGAGAACTCATTCTATCAGCGCCCCAGCGCGGTTCCGCGGAATTGCAACTCCCCTTACAGCCCCCCACTCAGACGCTCTCCACCGCCGCGCGTACCGCCGCGAGGCCGTTCTCATAGACAGTCAGGTACCTCCGGAAGCCCTCAACATCCGCCGCGTCCGGCTCCGCCACATCGAGCTCGATGTCCGCGAAGACCCGATCGGCGAGGTAGTCGGCCAGCGTCACCTCGCCACCGGCGTTCCCCGAGCCGCCGCCAACGGCCTGGCTGAACGCCGCCAGCACCGCGATCCCCCAGGCGCCACCCTCGCTCGCGGTCTGGCTCACGGAGACCGGCGCCTCGAGCGCCGCTGCGAGGAACCGCTGCGCCACACCTTCGGTCCGGAAGAGCCCGCCGTGGGCGAACATCTCATCGAGCGCCACGCCCTCTGCGTCCAGCACCTTCATGCCGAGCGCCAGGGTCCCGAACACTCCGTAGATCTGGGACCGCGCAAAGTTTGCGAGGCTGAACCTGCTCGACGGCGTCCGCACCACCAGCGGCCGCCCCGCACCGAGGCCGGTGATCGGTTCCCCGGCGAGGTAGTTGTACGCGAGGATTCCCCCGCCGTCTGCCTCCCCGTCGAGGGCGGCCCGGAAGAATGCGCCATAGGCCTCGTCCGCCGAGACCTCGTGCCCGAGCGCGGCCACCAATTCACGGTAGGTGTCCACCCACTCGCCGAGCTCTGAGGCGCCGTTGTTGCAGTGGACCATCGCCACCTGGTCTCCTGCCGGGGTGGTGACGTTGTCGATCTCGAGGTGGACGGACTCCAGTGGCTTCTCGAGCACCACCATCGCGAAGATGGATGTTCCGGCGGAGACATTCCCGGTGCGCGGCCGCACCGAGTTGGTGGCCACCATCCCGGTGCCGGCATCCCCCTCGGGAGGGCACAACGGGATCCCGGCCTGCAGCGTGCCACTCGGGTCCAGCAGCCGTGCGCCCTCCTCCGTCAGCACGCCCGCAGGCTCGCCAGCCACCAGAACCTGCGGCATCAACTCCCGCACGGGCCGGTCTGCCCCGCGACCCTCCGCCCGGGCATCGAACTGTGCGAGCCGGGCCTCGTCCCAGTCACGCGTTGCGTCGTCGATGGGGAACATGCCAGAGGCGTCGCCCACCCCGAGCACCTTCTCGCCCGTGAGCCTCCAGTGCACGTACCCCGCCAGCGTGGTGAAGTAGTCCACCTCGCCCACGTGGGGCTCTGCGTCCACCACCGCCTGGTAGTAGTGCGCGATCGACCACCGCAGGGGAATGTTGAAATCGAACAGCTCCGTCAACTCACCCGCCGCCACCTCGGTGTTGGTGTTGCGCCAGGTCCGGAACGGGGCCAGCAACTCGCCGGACGCATCGAACGCGAGGTAGCCGTGCATCATCGCGGAGATGCCGAGCGAGCCGAACCGCTCCGGCGCCACCCCGTGTTTCCCCTGCGCGTCCCGCAACAGGTCTGCCACGCAGGCCTGCAGACCAGCCCACACCTCGTCCAGCGAGTACGTCCACAGCCCGTCCGCCAGCGAGTTCTCCCACGCGTGGGACCCGGTGGCCAGTACCGCGTGCGACTCGTCGATCAGGCACGCCTTGATCCGAGTGGAACCCAGTTCGATCCCGAGCGCGGTCCGTCCCTCCGCGATGTCCTGCGCGAGCGTCATTGCTTGTACCTTCCGTGGCCCTGAATCTCCACGCTACCCCTCAGCGCACCAACTCGAAGCGGGGATAGGAGGCCGCCGCTCCCTCACTCTCCACGGCGCGCGCCCCGGCGGCCATCGCATTGGCGACGGCGGTCCGAAAGCCGGTCCCGAACGCGAGGCTTGCGGCGAGGACACCCACCGTCGCGTCACCTGCGCCGGTTGTGTCCACCACACGCCGAGCGTGACCCGCCGGTACGTGCCCGGCCGACTCCCCGTCGTCGTAGACCGCGCCCCGGGAGCCGAGGGTGATGACCACCCGACGCGGGCCCAGTTCGCGCAGCCGCGCCGCCACCACGAGTGCCTCCTCGCTCCCCGACGGCGGAGTGGCGTCCCCCAGCACCAGCGCCGCTTCCGTCTCGTTCACCACGAGCACGGAGAGGTAGGCGAGCGCCTCGCGCGGGAACTCGATGGCAGGGGCGAGGTTGAGAATGACGTCCACCCCCGCCTCACGCGCCAGATTGATCGCAGCGAGGTTGACGGGCGTGGGGATCTCGCACTGCAGGACCAGCGCCTGGCTCCCGCCTAGGTTCGTCGCGTCGTGCGCAATGTCCCCGGGCTGCAACGCGCCGTTGGCGCCGGGCACCACGAGGATGGTGTTCTCCCCGCCCGAGTCCACCGTAATGTGGGCGGTCCCCGTGGTGGAGTTCTGGGTCACGGCGAGCGGCTCCACGTCCACGCCGAACTCGGCGAGTTGGGCGCGGACCGCGGATCCGGCGTCGTCCGACCCGACCGCGCCAACGAAGGCCACCTCAGCGCCCGCCCGCGCGGCGGCTGCCGCCTGGTTCGCGCCCTTTCCGCCGAGCCGGTAGCTCACAGAGCGACCGAGGAGCGTCTCGCCCGGCCCCGGGAAGCGCTCGGTGGTGACGGTGATGTCCTGGTTGATCGATCCGATCACGGTGACGTGCGCCATGGGCCCATTCTGGCGGGATTGCCTAGGCCGTGCGGGGCAGCGCGCCGCGCCACCGAGCGCTTCCGTCGCGCCGTGCGCGTCCGCGCGGCGCTGGGCAGCTGGCTCGGTGATCCTGTTCGCCAGCGGCGGCGCGCCCTACAGTGTGACCGTGCAGACCCTCCACGAGGTGGCCACCCTCGCCCGCGGTACCGCCTCCCTGTGGTGGGCCAGGCTTCCGGCGATCGGGCTCTGGCTCTGCCTCGGCTTCGTGGGCCGCGAACTCGCCATCATGGCGTCGGTGAGGTTCGGGCCCAACCTGCTCGGTTCCACCCTGGCGTTCGTCGCGGCGATGGTGGTGTGGGTGGTCTGCCTCGTCATGATGTTGCACGAGGCCACCCGTGGGCGGCAGGCCTATCGGTTTGACGAGGCCACCGGGCGAGTTGCTCCCGCGGACCCGAGCGAGGGCGGACGCAGCCCACAGGACGTGCTGACCCACGCCGTCGTGCCGTTCCTCGCTGCCTGGGCTGCGTGGGGCTTCACGGAGGACCACGTCCAGCGTGTCTTCAACGCCAACATCATCCACTACGGCATCGATGCCACGAACTACTCCATCACCTTCGCCGCGTGGCCCACCTACCTCGCAATCGCGGTGGTGGCGTGGGTGGTGCAGGCAGTCCTCGAGATCACAATGCGTGGGCGGGGCGGGATTGCCCTCGGCCTCGTGCGGGTGTTCGTGCGCGGGATGGTGATCCTCACCGCGTTCCTCGGACTCGACTCTCTCATCACGCGATCCGTGGACTGGGCGCGCGGCCGGGCGTTCTGGGCCTGGGGTCGCGACACGTGGGAGGCCTTCAAGGGCCTGCTGCCTGACTGGAAACTGTGGTGGGACACCACCATCCCGGAAGCGGTCCAGCAGCTCGTGGACGCGCTGTGGGGGTACCTCATCCCCGGGCTCTGGCTGGTGGTGGCCCTGCCGCTCGTCTGGCTCGCCCTCACCGCGACGGTCGTGGGCTGGGACGATCTGCACCGGGCGCTCCCGGCGGGTCGACTCCTCGGCCGGGTGACCTCGACTGCCGCGCGGGTGCGTCGCCTCCGGCCCGTCCGATCGCTGGAGGCGGCCCCCGCGAGGAGCCCGATCCGACTGCTCGTGTTGTGGCTCCAGAATCAGGTGGAGGATCTGGTGCCCGTCCTCCAGGCGTTCCGGCTGATCTTGCGCAGCGGCTGGCCGTTCATCGCCGCCTACCTGCTGCTCGGCGCCGTCGTCCAAGCGATTTCCACCGTCGTCATCGAGGGGCTGCTCCACATGGTCGGGCCCCAGGACTTCGCGTCCACGATGCGCTACCTGCAGCTCCTCGAGCTCGCCGGGGAGTTCCTGATGTGGACGATCGCCGTGGCGCTCTACGCCACGGCCTTCGAGCGGGCGATGGATGCCGCAATGGCCCGGGAGAGCCTCACGCGGCACCTTCCCGCACCCACGCCCCCCGCACCCGCGCCCACACCTCCCGCACCCACCAATCCCGCACCCGGACCCACCAATCCCACGCCACCCGGATCCGCCGCCTCGAGCCCTGCCGTCACCCCTCCGGGCGAACCTCGAT
>CAZTOM010000037.1:0-13927 GCA_964615555.1 uncultured Actinomycetaceae bacterium | reverse complement strand
AGGTCCCCGACGGCGCCGCCCCTTCCGTACCTACTGGCACCGGCAGGCTGCTCACCTGCCGAGAAACGAGACCAAACGCATAACAATGCGATATCGGAGTGGGCCTAAAGTCCGCACCTGTCGAAACTTGTGGTTAGACTCGCCACGTCTAAATGCGGACACCCTGTGTTCGGTCGTGCGTCATTTGCGAGCATCCGGCCACAGGAAGGAAATCCCCTAGGAGGAACATTGAAGACGAGGCGACTCAAGGCCGTCGTCGCGGTTACCGCGGCTGGCGTGCTTGCGCTTTCGGCGTGCACCTCGGGCGGTGGCGACCCGGCCACCACTCCGCCGGCTGAGCCGACGACCGAGGCGACGACCCCCGACACCGAGCCCACTCAGGCCGAGGAGACCGAGGACGAGACCGAGGAACCGACCGAGGAGACCACGGAGGCCACCGAGCCCACCGAGAACCTCGCCGCCTGCCTGCAGGACCTCGGGATCACCGAGCCCCAGGAGGGTGAGGTCAAGTTCTCGACTGGTGAGCAGGACTGGAGCGGTTACAACTCCATCACCGCTGACACCTACTCCACCTACAACAACGTGATCGCCTCGCAGATGAGCGCAGGCTTCGTGTACTACGGCACCGACGGCACCATCTGCCGCGATGAGACCTTCGGTACCTTCGAGGCGCTCTCGGGCATCGGCACCGACGAGCCGCTCGTGGTCGAGTACACGATCTCGGACGACGCCACGTGGTCCGACGGCACCCCGATCACCATCAACGACTACCTGATGGACTGGGTGACCCAGAACCCCGAGTTCCTCGTGCCGGGCTACGCCAACGGCGCCGACGAGGACGCCGAGCCGGTGTTCAACCACGTCTCGGCCAGCTCCGCGCAGTACATCCCGGAGGGCCCGCAGGGCGAGGTCGACGGCAAGACGTTCACCGTCGAGTACAACGAGCCCAACCCGGACTACCGGCTCATGGTCGGCTCCGCGCTGCCCGCGCACGTGGTGGCGGACCAGCTCGGCCTCGAGCCGGACGCATGGGCCCAGGCGATCCTCGACCGCGACGTGGACACCATCACGCAGGCGGCCGACTTCTGGAACACCGGTTGGCTCTCCGAGCCGGGCGAGCTCCCGGACCCGGCCATCGCGCCGTCCGCGGGCCCGTACCGCCTCATGGCTGACGGCTGGATCGCCGGTCAGTCCCTGACCCTCGAGGCGAACCCGGACTACTTCGGCACCCCGCCCGCGACCCAGCTCCTGACCTTCCGCTTCCTGAGCCCGGGCACCCACGTGCAGTCCCTCGCCAACGAGGAGCTGAACGTGATCGAGCCGCAGGCGACCGTTGACACCCTCACCCAGCTCGAGAACCTGGGCGACTCCGTCACGATCGACACCAACTCCGGCCTGACCTGGGAGCACCTGGACTACCGCTTCGCCGAGGAGGACACCCTCGATGACGGCACCGTGGTCCCGGCCTCCCCGTTCGCCGAGTCCCAGGGTGGCCTTGCCGCCCGCGAGGCCTTCGCGTACTGCGTCCCGCGTCAGCAGATCGTTGACACGCTCATCAAGCCGATCGCCCCGGACACCGAGCTCATGAACGCCCGCGAGTCCTTCCCGTTCCAGGAGAACTACGCCGAGGTCGTTGAGGCCGCCTACGACGGCCGCTACGACGAGGTCAACCTTGACCTCGCGCGCGAGAAGTTCGCCGAGGCCGGCTTCGAAGAGGGCCAGGTCATCCGCCTGGGCTACAACGGCCCGAACGAGCGCCGCTCCGAGCAGGTTGCCCTCATCAAGGCCTCCTGTGACCAGGTCGGCTTCGTGATCGAGGACGTCTCCTCCAACGAGTTCTTCACCAAGACCCTGCCGTCCGGTGCGTACGATGTGGCGCTGTTCGCGTGGGCCGGCTCCGGCCAGATCGCGTCCGGCCAGAACATCTACTCCACCGGCCGCCCGCAGAACTACGGCCAGTACTCGAACCCCGAGGTTGACGCCGCGTTCAACACGCTCGCCGGTTCGCTGGAGCCCGAGGTCCACCTCGAGCAGGTGAAGATCATTGAGAAGCACCTGTGGGACGACCTGTACGGCCTGCCGATCTTCGCCCACCCGGGTGTGGTGGCCTACACGACTGGCCTGGAGAACGTCCGGAACACCGTCACCCAGAGCGGCGTGTCCTGGAACGCCTTCCAGTGGGCCTTCGCTGAATAACGGCTGACGGTGGGGCGCGCATGCCGCGCCCCACCCCAGTCCGCTCGCCCGGTCCCACTACCGGAATCGGGCACCGCAGGCCCAACCTGCGGATGGGGGCATCCCTTCGTTGCCCCCCAACGCACAGCAGCCTGTGGGGCAGGTAGCACTCGCTACCTGCCCCACTGGTTTGCCAAGCGAGTAAAGATGGAGCAAACTGCTCTGCGACGCATTTCCGGTGATCCGCGGAAGGCGTCGGAGCGTCTACGCCAGTTCTGTGGGCGCCCTCAGACCCAAATCGGCGCAGCCGCCCACCATCGGCTGCGAGGCGTAAGGATTTCTACGTGGTCAAATACATCGGCCGACGGCTGCTGATCTCGCTCGTCGTCCTCCTGGTCGGTTCGATCCTGCTGTACTGGCTGGTCACCCTCTCCGGAGACCCCCTCGCAGACCTCCGCGAGTCCCTGGACCGCAACCGAGACAACCAGATGCGGCAGCGAACCCTGAACATGGGGCTGGACAAGCCCTGGTGGGAGCGCTACGGCGTCTGGCTCAAGGGCGTGGCCGGCTGCTTCGTGGGCCAGTGCGACTTCGGCACGGACCGCGCGGGCATCAACGTGGGCGCCCAGATGGTCACCGCCGCGGCCTCCACGCTGCGGCTTGTGACGATCGCCACCTTCGTGGCCATCATCATCGGCATCGGCCTCGGTATCATCACCGCCGTCCGCCAGTACTCCGGCTTCGACTACGCCATCACCTTCATGGCGTTCCTGTTCTTCTCCCTGCCGGTCTTCTGGGCGGCGGTGCTCCTGAAGCAGTACGCGGCGATCGAGTTCAACAACTGGCTCGCCAACCCACGAATATCAACCACGGTGATGATCGTCTTGGGGTTGATAGCCGGCTTCGTGATACAGCTCGCGGTGGGTGGATCCCTGAAGCGGCGGCTCATCAGTGCCGGAGCCACCTTCGCCTTCGTGGCCGGCATCCTCTTCTACTTCGATGCGGTCTCCTGGTTCTCCCAGCCCTCCGTGGGCCTGCCGGTGTTCATCCTCGCCTCGGTGGGCGCCGCAGCCCTCCTGCTCGGCATGACCATCGGATTCGAGAACAAGAAGGTGCTCTACTCGGTGGGGACCACCGTGGGAATCGGCATCATCACCTACGCGATCATCCGAGGCCACCTGCTCTCTGACCCGAGCTGGCCGAAGCTGCTGGGCGCATTCGCCTTCGCGATCGCCGTGGGCATCATCACGGGCCGGCTCATGGGCGGGTTCTCCCGGAAGCAGGCCTCGGGGCTCGGCTTCTCCACTGCGCTCATCATGTCCGGCATCGCCCTGATGGACCTCATGCTCACCAACTGGGTGCGCTACTACGCGATCAACAAGCGCCCCATCCCCACGGTGGGTGAGGTCACCCCCAACCTGAACGGTGACTTCTGGCAGTCCTTCATCGATGTGGTCACGCACCTGATGCTCCCTACCACGGTGCTGATGCTCATCTCGATCGCCGGCTACATCCGCTACACCCGCGCCTCCATGCTCGAGGTGCTTAACCAGGACTACATCCGCACCGCACGCTCGAAGGGCCTGCCGGAGCGGACCGTGATCACCAAGCACGCGTTCCGTAACTCGCTCATCCCCATCACCACCATCGTGGCGTTCGACTTCGCCGGCCTGATCGGTGGCGCCGTCATCACCGAGTCGGTGTTCGGATGGAAGGGCATGGGCCAGTTGTTCCAGCAGGGACTCGCCATGGTGGATCCGGCCCCGGTGATGGCGTTCTTCGCTGTGACCGGCACCGCGGCCATCGTGATGAACATGCTGGCCGATATCGCCTACGCGTTCCTCGACCCACGGATCACGAGGTGACCCCCGCCATGAACTCGCCCGCGATCCGGACGATCGGAGAGACCCGATGACACAGCCACAGGACCCCAGCCGCGAAGAACTCGTGCGCCACTCGGAAGACTTGCGCGACGCCGAGGACCTGCACCCCAGCCCCGGGAGGGACCACCACGTGGTGGCCTCCACTACCACCACCACCGACTTCTCGGTGGAGGAGGACCTGGAGGGCAAGACGGACAAGTCCTACTCCCAGGGCCAGCTCGTCTTCCGCCGCTTCCTGCGCCACCGCGCCGCCATGATCTCGGTAATCATCCTCCTGATCCTGGTGGTGGTGTCCTTCACCTCCATCGGGAGTGGAGACGGCAACTCGGGATGGTGGAAGTGGGGCATGGTGATCCCGGCCCCCGTGGTGGACGGGAGCACAGCCCCCACGCTCACGCTGTGGCCCTTCTCGATCGGTGACCACCCCTTCGGGCAGGACACGATCGGTAAGGACTACTTCGCCCTCGTGATGCGCGGGACGCAGCGTTCCCTCATGATCGCCCTGATCGTGGGGATCCTCGCTACCTTCATCGGCACCCTCATCGGTGCGGTGGCCGGCTACGTGCGTGGCCCGCTCGAGGGCCTCCTCATGCGCACCACGGACCTGTTCATCATCATCCCCGGCCTCGTGCTCGCCGCCGTGCTCGGCCAGATCGCGCAGGTCTCTGGTGGAGGCATCTGGGCGCTGGCCGTCATGCTGGGAGTGATCTCCTGGACCGGCCTCGCCCGGCTCGTGCGCGGTGAGGTCCTCTCGCTCCGTGAGCGCGAGTTCGTGATGGCCGCCCGGGCGATCGGTACTCCTGCGCCGCGCATCATCGTGCGCCACATCCTGCCGAACACGCTCGGCACCATTATCGTGAACGCCACGCTGCTGATCTCCTCGGCCATCCTGACCGAATCGGCACTGTCCTTCCTGGGCTTCGGCGTCCGGGCCCCCGATACCTCGCTGGGCCTCCTGATCAACCAGTACCAGCAGGCGTTCACCACGCGCCCGTGGCTGTTCTGGTGGCCGGGTCTGACCATCCTGACGATCGCGCTGTGCGTCAACTTCATCGGTGACGGCCTGCGTGACGCGTTCGACCCGCGCCAGAAGCTCGACTGAGGGAAGGACGAGACATGAGCACTCCCACTGCGCCCACCATGGGCACCACCGCGAGGAACCACTCCGCGGTCCTCGACTTCACGGACCTCGATGTCCGCTTCCGCACCGAGTTCGGCACCGTCCACGCCGTCAAGGGCATCAACCTCCACGTCAACCCCGGCGAGGTGGTGGCGCTCGTGGGCGAGTCCGGGTCCGGAAAGTCGGTCACGGCCACCACGGCGCTCGGCCTCCTGCCGTCCAACGCCAACATCGGCGGCGAGACGTACGTGGGCGACGCCGCGATCGGCCAGTTGGAAGGCCGGGAGCTGCGCCGCGTCCGCGGTGACAAGGTGGCCATGGTCTTCCAGGAGCCCATGACTGCCCTGAACCCGGTCCTCAAGATCGGTGACCAGCTCATCGAGGCCATGGAGCTGCACGGCATCGCGTTCGGCCAGGAGGCCTGGGACAACGCGATCGAGCTGATCCGCGCCGTGGGTATCCCCGAGCCCGAGCGCCGCGTGAACGAGTACCCGCACGAGCTCTCCGGCGGTATGCGCCAGCGCGTGGTCATCGCCATGGCGTTGTCCTGCCACCCGGACGTGATCATCGCGGACGAGCCCACCACGGCGCTGGACGTGACCGTCCAGGCGGACATCCTGGACCTCCTGCGCTCCCTGAAGGACCGCCTCAAGACCGGCATCCTCCTTATCACGCACAACATGGGCGTGGTGGCGGACATGGCCGACCGCGTGGCCGTCATGTTCAAGGGTGAGATCGTGGAGGCCGGCTCCTCCGAGGAGGTGCTGCTGAACCCGCAGCACCCCTACACCAAGCGCCTCCTGGACGCCGTGCCCCACTTGGGCCGCGGCCACGGCCAGTTCGGCTACCGCCCCAACCCGGTGGACGAGTCCGCCACCGAGCGGGCGCTGTCCATCCAGAACCTCGTGGTGGACTACAAGCGCACGGGCAAGAAGCCCTTCCGCGCGGTCAACGACGTCTCCTTCGACGTGCGCCGCGGCGAGATCGTGGGCCTCGTGGGCGAGTCCGGTTCGGGCAAGTCCACGATCGGCCGCGCCCTGCTGGGGCTGATCCCCTCAGCCGCCGGTGAGATCAAGCTGTTCGGCGAGGACCTCCTGGACCTGCACGGCCGCCAGCTCAAGGAGCTCCGCAGCCGGATCGGCGTGATCTTCCAGGACCCGGCCGCCTCGCTCAACCCGCGCTTCCCCATCGGTGACGTGATCCGCGAACCCCTCGAGGTGCACCGGATCGGCACCAAGAAGGAGCGCGTGAAGCGCGCCCAGGACCTCCTCGAGGCGGTCAAGCTCCCGCGCAGCGTCTATAACCGCTACCCGCACGAGCTCTCCGGTGGTCAGCGTCAGCGTGTCTCGGTGGCCCGCGCCCTCGCACTCAGCCCCGACCTGCTGGTGGCGGACGAGCCCACCTCCGCTCTCGACGTCTCCGTCCAGGCGGCTGTGCTCGCCATGTTCACTGAGCTGCAGAACGAGTTCGGGTTCGCCTGCCTGTTCATCTCCCACGACCTCGCGGTGATCGATTCGCTCGCCCACCGCGTGGTGGTGATGCAGTACGGCGAGATCGTGGAGCAGGGAACCCGCGAGGACGTCCTCCTGAACCCGCAGGAGGAGTACACCAAGCGACTCCTGGCCGCCGCACCGGTGCCGAACCCGATCGAGCAGGCCAAGCGCCGCGAGGAGCGTCACGCGCTGCTCCGCTCGCTGGGTGAGCAGATCGCGGAGATCGACACCTCCGAGTTCGAGTCCGAACTGAAGCAGCCAGGCTCCACCGTCCCCGAGCCCGAGGGGGCCAAGCCCGAGCGATCGGGCGGCATCTTCCGCCGACGCAACTAGGGGGGGCATGGTCCAACGGGCCCGGCTGGCGTGGAGGAGGGCACTCCACCGCCGCGGATGGCTTTCGGCGCAGCTTCTGGCTGCCCTCGTGGCGGCCGCCCTCCTCGTGTTCACGCTCGGCGGGGCGGCCACCTCCGCCACCTCCGCCGTGCGCACCGCGATCGACCGGGCCCTCGATGGCGCCCCCGCCTGGGAGGTACGCACCCGCGTGGCCCCGGACCCGGGCGCCCAGGACGCGGCCGTGCGCGAGGTCATCGAGGCCGAGACGTCCCCCATGCCCGTCCAGGTGGGCCGCCGCCTCGAGACCGAGGCCGCCGCCGCCACCTCACCTTCCGGTGAGGGCCGCGTCTCCGTTGCGACGACGGCGCAGGCCGCCGTGGTCCTGCACGGAACCTGGCCCGGGGCCGGGGAGGTGCTCGTGCCAGCGGGAGAGGCCGCCGTCGCCGGGGTGGGGGAGACCCTGGTGGTGCGGGGCGAGGAGTTGGCCGTGGTGGGCACGTGGGCGCCTGCCGAGCCCGCCGGCCCGGGATCCCTCCGGCCCGACGGCGGGAGCGGGCCGCTCCTGGTAGGCAGCGAGGAGGCGGTCCTCGCGCTGGATCCGGGTGCGTTCGTGTTCTGGGACGTGCGGATCGAGCCGGAGAGCCTGGACGTGGCGTGGCTGGAGGACGTGGCCACGGTGGCGGACCGGATCGATGCGGGCATCTCCGCGCGCGACGGGGTGGCCGTGCGCGGCCTGCAGGTGTCCGATGCGCTCGCCACGGAGGGCGGGCAGCTCGCCGGGGAGCTCGCGGAGCGCTCCGCCACCTCCTCCACCATCTCGCTGGTGGCCGTGGCACTGATTGCGATCGCCGGCGGCGGGGCCCTGTGGATTGTCACCCGCCAGCTTGCCCGGGCCCGCGCGGAGGAGGACACCCTCATCTCCGTGCGCGGCGGGCGGCCGGCAAACCTCCGGTGGGCCAGCGCCCTCGAGGCCGCACTCGTGACCCTCCTGGCCGCCGGCGTGGGCGGCACCCTGGCGGCGCTTGCCGTGGAGGCCCGGCCGGGCGGCGTGGTGCCGTGGGAGCTCGTGCCCGTGGTGGCCGCCGGGCTCGCCCTGGTCTGTGTGGCGGCAGGGCTGATCCCGGTCCACGTGTCCCGGGCGGGGCGCCGGCGGGCGGCCACCGTGGGAGCGCTCGTGGCCGGGATCGTGTTGGTGGCGCTCACCGTGCTGGCCGTGCGGGCCTACACCGAGCACGAGGGGGTGATGGCCTCCGGGGGAGCGGACCCGCTCGCGGTGCTCGCCATCCCCCTCCTCCTGCTGGTGGGAGCATTCGCGGTGGCGGCGCTCGTGCCCCTGGCCACCCTCCTCGTGGAGGCGGCGGCCCGGCGCGGGCGCGGGCTCGGCGTGCTCTCCGCCGCCATGGCGGCCCGCTCCGCCCGCCGGGCCGTGACCGTGGTGGTCCTCCTCGCCTTCGCGGTGGGCGCACTCACCGTGGCCGGCATGGTCTCCGGCACCGTGGCGCAGCAGCGCGCCCGGGACGCCGCCGTGGGCGCGGGCGGGGACGTGGTCCTCACCCTGCCCGCCGGACCCGCAGCAGGAGGTGTGGTGGACGTGGAGCCCTACCGTGCACTCGCCGGCGTGGACGCCGCCGAGGCCGTCACCACCCTGCCCATTACCATCCTGCGGGAGCCCGCCCAGCTCGTGGGCGTGCCCATCGAGTCCTTGGGCGAGCAGATCGCCCTCCGCCTGGGCGCCGAGGACGCCGAGGCGCTGCGCGCCCTCACCCCGGACGCGTCCACCCGCATCCCGGAGGGCACCACCACCCTCGCGGTGGGGATCGAGCTGCGGGTGGTGGATATCGAGGGCGTGGAGGAGTCGGAGGACTTCCAGCTCGAAGACCTGCAGGTGCGGCTCGGCGGGTCCATGGTCCTGATCGGGTCGAATGGGGAACTGATCGAGGCCCAGGCCGAGGAGCGCGAGATCACGGTCACGGGTGAGCCCCAGCGCTTCGAGGTGGAGGTACCCCTCGAGGCGGGGGCCACCAGCGTCGCGGACGTGGAACTCTCCGTGAACTACCTCCTCCAGGGCGAGGACACTGAGACCGTGATGATGCAGTGGTACGAGGAGAACCCGGACGCCAGCGAGGATGAGAGCTGGGAGTTCTTCGACACCTTCGGGACCGACGGCCGCGTGGACTACTACAGCTTCGTGGGTCTGGGCATGCAGAAGATCACGGTGACGGCGGATGCCGCACCGCTCCTGGAGGCCGGCCTGCTCATCGACCAGAACCGGAACCCGTGGGTGGGCGACCTCGAGAGCCTGGGCGGCGGCGAGCTCAAGTGGGGTGCCTCGGGCTACGCCGACCCCCTCATTGTGAACACCCAGGAAGGAGGCGGAGACCCCGCCAACCCCGATCCGGGCGCCCGCGCCCTCCCCGCGCTGATCACCCAGGCCCTCGCCAAGGAGTTCGACGTGGAGGTGGGCGGCAGCCTGAACGCTGCCATCGCGGGCCCCAGCGTCCCGCTCGCGGTGGCCGGGATCCTGGGGACCGTGCCGGGCACGCTGGAGGAGCGGGCCGTCATGGTGGACCGGAACTCGCTCACCGCGATGCTCGCCGCCCGGGGCTCCCAGCCGCGCACGCCGGGGGAGGTGTGGCTCATGTCTGGCGCGGACCCCCAGGCGCTCGCGGAGGAGGCCCTCGCGGTGGCCCCGGAGGGGACCACGGCCACGCTCGCCACCCCCTCCGCAGCGGACCCCTCCGGCGCGATGCGCTCCAACCTGTGGATCGCCGCCGCGGGGGCGAGTGCGATCGCGATCGTGGTGGCCACCCTCGTGGGCCTCGCCGGAGGCCGCGAGGATGACGTTGCGCTGCGCGCCCTTGGTGCCTCCCACCGGCGGATCGGACGTGCCCGGGCCGTCCAGTTCCTCATTCCCGCCGTACTCGGCGCGCTCGGCGGCATGGCGGTGGGCTGGCTGGTGGGGACCCGCCTGGCGCCCGCGCTCGCGCGCCAGCTCGTGGAGGGATCCACCCAGGTGGCGGCCGCCGTCTCCTGGCCGGAGCTGGCCACCTACCTCGCGGCCGTGGCCCTGCTCCTGGGCCTCGCCGTGGCCACCATTGCCCGGGCGGCCGCCCGCCGGGCCCGTACCGCACGGGTGGGTGGACTGTGACCGGAATGTTCTCCCTGGCCCGCCGCCAGCTCGCCGCCGCCAAGACCATCCCCGCGGTGCTCGCGGTGGTGATCGCCGTGCTCGCCCTGCTCGGGACCGCCGCCCCCCGCCTCCTGCGCGCCGCCGAACTGGACCAGGTGGCCCACGACCTCACCGACCCCCTCCCGAACGCGGACGTGCTGGGCGTCGTGACCACCGGTGACCTCGCCTTCTGGATCAGCCCCGGACCCGAGGTCAGCGAATCCCGCTTCTTCGGAAGTGGCTCCGCACCCTGGGCGCCCCTGGACAGCTCGCTGCGCGCCCTGCGCGAGTCCCTGGGACCTGAGCTCCGGCAACTGCTGGGCGAGCCTGTCATGGTGGCCTCCGGTGCCGCGCAGGAGGTCCCCACCACTCCCGGTTCGGACCTGGGGAAGGTGTTCCTCGGCTTCCTCACCGATCCTGCGCTCGAGGACCAGGTCACGCTCGTGGAGGGCTCCTGGCCCGCCACGCCGGACCTCGGCAACTACCTGGGGGATGGTGTGTGGGCCGGAGGGCTCCCGGACCCGGAGGACATGGAGGTCCCCGAGTTCACCATGTCCGCTGCTTCCGCCGAGCGCGTGGGCTGGGAGGTGGGGGAGACCCGGGAGGCCGGAGATTTCGGCCCCGTCCGCCTCTCCGGCACCTTCGAGCCAACAGACCCGGACTCCGCCTACTGGCTGCGCGCCCCGAACGGTGCCGAGCCGTACTACGAGCTCAGCGACCTGTTCGGCCTGATGGCCACCGTGGGCGGCTACCTCCACCCCATGTGGGCCGCGTCCTCCCCGCACCCTATGATGGGGGTCAACGCCGGCTACGCCCAGGTGCGCGCCTGGTACCCACTGGCCGGGACGGTGGAGAACATCTCCGAGCTCGAGGACGCCCGCGCGCAGCTCGCCGGCCTCCTGGCCGGGCCCCAACCCCTCGGTGAGCTCGACGGACAGGGCAGCGGGACCTCCCTCAACCTGGCCTTCGCCAGCCCCGGCCTGGACCTGCTCGACCAGATCTCCGCCAAGGTGGCCGCCGTCCGCGACCTGGTGCTCCTCTACGCCGTGGGCCCGCTCGCCGCCGGGATCGGCGTACTCGTGCTCGGCGTCCGCCTGGTGGTGGACCGCCGCCGCCTCGCCCTCACCCAGCTTGCCGGCCGCGGCGGCTCCCCCCGCCAGATCGTGGGCACCGCCGCCATCGAGGCGCTCCTCCTGTCCGTGCCCGCCGCCGCACTCGGCTCCGCCGCCGGCTTCGCCCTCGCCCCCGCCTCCTTCCGGCCCGTCGACGGCGCCGTCCCCCTCCTCCTGGTCCTCACCACCGTTGGGCTGCTGTCCGTGGGAGTGTGGAACGTGATGGGTGCCCTCGGCCGCACCGAGCGCCAGGACCTCGGCACCTCCTCCAGGCGCCGCCGCGTGGTGGAAACCGTGGTGGCCGTGCTCTCCCTGGTGCTCCTCGCGGCCACGGTCCAGCGGGCGATGGCGGGGGAGCCCGTGGGGATGCTCGCCGTGCTCGCCCCCTTGGCCGCGATTGCGCTCGCGGTCCTGGTGGTGCTCCACCTCTACGCCTTCTTGGTGCGCGCCGCCGAACGCCGCGCGGCCGCTGGCCGCGGGGCCCTGCCCTTCGTGGGCCTCGCGCGGGCCACCCGCGCCCCCTCCGGCGGGCTCGTGCCCGTGGTGGCGCTCGTGGCCGGTGTGGCCGTGACCCTCACCTCCGTGGTGATGCTCTCCTCCGTGCGCCACGGCAGCGAGGTGGCCCGGTGGGACGCCGTGGGCGGGGACTTCCGCATCACCGGTCCCATCATTTCCGAGGAGGACCTCGCGGCCATCCGTGCCGTGGAGGGTGTGGCGGGCGCCGCCCGCGTGGGGTCGCTCGGCCCCCAGGACGTGCACGTGGACGGCGAGCGGGAGCGCTGGCCCGTCTGGGCCGTGGACGCGGAGGCGCTGCGCGCCCTCCACAGCGGGGTCCCCGGGATCACCGCCCTCGCCGCCGAGCTCGGCGAGGGGGGCGCTGGCGGGGAGTCTGCCCCGGGTGACGCTGGTGGGGAGGCCGCCGAGGGGGGCGCCGACGGGGAGCCCCCCGAAGGGGGCGCTGGTGGGGAGGCGATCCGCGCCGTCGTGACCCACGCCGCCGGTGAGGTGAGGATCGGGGAGAGGGCGGTGGACGTCGTCGGGGAGCAGGAGCGCGTGGCGGGACTGGAGCTGCCAGCCAGCGCCGTGGTGGTGGACGGGGCGTCCGCCGAGGCGCTGGGGCAGTCATGGCACCCGCGCACCGTGATCGTGCGCGTGGAGCCGGGCGCGGAGGTGACGGCCGTGGCGGAGGCCGCGCGCGGGGAGCTGCGCAGCGGGGCCGTGGTGGCGCGGGACGAACTGCGCCTGGGGCTGGCGGGGTCGCCGCTCGGGGCCACGCTGGCGGGAGCGGCCGTCGCGGCGAGCGTGGTCTCCGCGCTGCTGGTGGCGCTCGTGCTGGTGCTCACGCAGATGCTCGGCGCGGCGCAACGCACCCGGGTGGTGGCGGTGCTGCGGACGCTCGGGATGCGCAGGCTCCAGGCGCGTGACCTGGCGGCCTGGGAGATGAGTCCCACTGTGGTGATCGCGGTGCTGGCGGGGATCGTGGTGGGGATCGGGACCCCGTGGCTGATCACGTGGGTGCAGGACCTGCGGGCCCTCACCGGCGGCAGCGCGCCGATGCCAGTGGCGGTGGACCCGCTGCTGCTCGGCCTCGCGGTGGGCGGGATCCTGCTGGTGGCGGCGGTGGCCGTGTTCGTGAGTGCATGGGTGGCGGCCCGGGCCGCCATGACGGAACAACTGCGGAAGGTGGAGGAATGAGCGCAGCGCTGAACGTGCCGGCCGACGAGCCGGAGATCGTGTGCGAGAACCTGGTGCGGATCTACTCCACGGAGGGTGTGGAGGTCCAGGCCCTGCAGGGGCTCAACCTCACGGTGGACCCCGGCGAGGTGGTGGCGATCGTGGGAGCCTCCGGCTCCGGGAAGTCCACCCTGCTCAACATCCTCTCCGGGCATGACAAGCCCACCGGCGGCCGGGCCGTGGTGGCCGGGCATGACCTCACCTACATGGGCGCGCGGGCACGCGTGGAGTACCAGCGCAACACCGTGGGGTTCGTGTGGCAGTCCACCGCCCGCAACCTCCTGCCCTACCTGAGCGCCGTGGACAACGTGATGGTGCCGATGATGCTGGCGGGGAGCGCCGCCGGGGGCCGGGAGCGGGCGATGGACCTGCTCGAGTCCCTCGGGATGGGGGCGCGTGCCGCGGCCATGCCCGCGGAGCTCTCCGGCGGTGAGCAGCAGCGCGTGGCGATCGCCGTGGCGCTCGCGAACGAACCGAACGTGCTCCTCGCTGACGAGCCCACCGGCGCGCTGGACCGCAAGACCTCCGCTGCCGTGCTCGACCTGATGCGGGAGACCTCCGAGGCCCGCGGCGTCACCATGGTGGTGGTGACCCACGATCCCACCGTCTCCGAGCACGTGCGCCGCACGGTGCAGATCCGGGACGGCCGGACCTCCACGGAGGTGCTGCGCCGGCGCGAGGTCGGCGCCGACGGCGTGGAGGTGGACGTGGCCGAGGAGTTCACGGTGATCGACCGGTCTGGTCGGCTGCAGTTGCCGGAGCACTACGTCTCGGACCTGGGGCTGCGCGACCGGGTGCGACTGAGCCTGGAGGACGACCACGCCGGGGTCTGGCCGCATGACAGGGCGGTGAACGGGAATGGTGCCGGCGCTGGCACTGGCGCCACGGCTGGGGCGTCCCCCTCCACC
>CAZTOM010000036.1:6439-13974 GCA_964615555.1 uncultured Actinomycetaceae bacterium | reverse complement strand
GCTCCGGACGGTGGATCGCTCCGCACCTCCTGCGGCAGTGGCGGGACATCACGGTGGACGCGTTCGCGGCGAGCCGCACCGAGCTCGTGGGCATCTACGTGGCGAACGTGGAGGAGGTGCTGGACATCTCCAGCGGCCCGATGCCCGTGCTCCGGGCGGCGTAGCGGCGGTGCCGCGTACCCTTCGGGCCGCCCAGGCGTGGCGTGGGGGCCCGGGGCAGGCGAGGATGGCAGCCCTCCTGAAGGACCGGCGCGTGGAGGCAGCGAGCGCCCTCCGAGCCGCAAACCCGCTGGCAGAACCTCAGCGGCGGGAAGCGGGTGCGAAGTCGAACTTCACCACGATCTCCTCGTCCACGGCCTTGAGGATCCCGGTGTAGAACAGCCGCGCCTGGTCCTCGAGGATGTCGCGGTTGGACTCCACGTGGGCGGCCATGGCCTCCTGGTCGAGGATCCTCGTGATGAAGTCGGCGGTGTCGATCTCGGGGGTGACCCAACTGATGAGCCCGTTCTCCTCGAGCACGGTGCTGAAGGAGACGTCGTCGTACCCGATGAAGAGGAACTCCGGGATGGTGATCACGTACGCGTTCGGGCCGAGTTCCTCGATCTGGACGTCCGCGCCGTCGATCCCGAGCTTGGCGCGGTAGGTGTACTGCAGGAAGACCGCGCGGCCCGTACCCGGGACCCGGTTGCCGAACAGCGTGGAGGCCACGTTCTCCTGCTCGAGGCCCTGGATGCCGAGGCTGAGGAGCACCACCTCCTCCTCACGCTCGATCGCCTCGATCACCCGGGAGCTGCTGGACTCCTCCACCGTCCCGAACGGGTTGAGCCCCTGGAGCGCGCCGGACAGGCCCACCACCCCACCAGCGACCAGTCCCAGGACGAGTGCGAGGACCGCGGCCTTCCACGCCTTCATGGATCTCCCTTCGCGGCGGTATCCCGCCGTTTCCCGGGATACTACCGGCCCGCCGCCACGTTCACGGGAAGACGGCCCGCACCTCCACCGGCAACCGGCCCGCCGCCACGTTCACGGGAACCGGCAGCCGTCCCGACCTTCTGGGAGGATGGAGGGCCATCCGTCCCCGTCCGCAAGGAGGAATGCGTGCAACCACCGTCGACGGCGGAGGGCCGGGCTGGTCTGCCCGTGCGGCTCTCCCCGAACGTCCTCTCGTGGGCCTCCATGCTGGACGAGTCGGCACGGCTCCAGGCCATCTCCCTCGGTGAACTGCCCGCGATCCACCCGCACCTCGCCCTGATGCCGGACGCCCACGCGGGCCTTGGCTCCGCGGTGGGGACCGTGATCCCCACGGTGGGGGTGGTGATCCCCGCGGCCGTGGGGGTGGATATCGGGTGCGGGATGATTGCCGCGCGCACCCGCTACGGTGCGGCGGACCTGGAGGGCCGGGACCTGGTGCGGCTGCGCGATGCGATCGAGCACGCCATCCCCCTCTCCCCCGGCAACTACAACGCGAAGCTGGACCGCTTCCCCTTCACCGCGGCGCGCGTGGCCGAACTCGAGCAGATGGCGAGGCCGGGCGGTGGCGGCACACCTTCCCCCAGCGGCACCCCCTCCCCCAGCCGCGCAGCCGCGCCCCAGCCCGGGACCGAGCTCGCCGTCAACCTCTCCCACTCCCCGCGCTGGCGCGAGCAGCTCGGCTCGCTCGGCGGCGGCAACCACTTCATCGAGCTGTGCCTGGACGAGGCCGATCGGGTGTGGATGTTCCTCCACTCCGGCTCACGAGGTGTGGGCAACCAGATCGCCCGCATCCACATCCGCGCCGCCAAGGAGCAGTGCAGGCGGGAGGGGGTGAAGCTCGCCCACACCGACCACGCCTACCTGCGCGAGGGCACCCGGGAGTTCGACGCCTACCTGCGTGAGCTGCGCTGGGCGCAGCACTTCGCGCTCCTCAACCGCGAGGAGATGATGGACCGGTTCGCGTGGGCGCTCGCGGACTTCCTGGGGGACCCGGATGTGGGCGAGCAGGAGCGGATCAACTGCCACCACAACTACACCGAGCACGTGGAGATCGACGGCCTTGGGGTCTGGCTCACCCGCAAGGGCGCCATCGATGCCTCCGCCGGCCGCCCCGGCCTCCTCCCCGGTTCGATGGGGGCACGGTCCGACGTGGTGGAGGGGCTCGGGAACACGGAGGCGCTCAACTCCGCCCCGCACGGCGCGGGGCGCGCGCTCTCGCGCACCCAGGCCCGGGCCCGCTACACGGCAGCGGATCTGCACGAGGCGATGGAGGGGATCGTCTACCGGCCGGGCAAGGCGTGGATCGATGAGATCCCCGCCGCCTACAAGCCCATCGACCGCGTCATGGAGGACGCCGCCTCCCTGGTGCGCACGCGGCACGAGCTCCGCCAGGTGGTGAACGTCAAGGGGACCTGACCGGCCCTGGCACGCCGCCCCGGCCCCCGTGCGTCAGCCGAGCAGGCCCTGGAACGCGAATGTGAACTCCAGCTCACCCTCGGGCAGGCGGTACTCCGGGTGGGTCATGGAGCCCCACGAATCGTCCCCGCCCACGCCGCGGCGCATCAGGGCCGGGCGCAGCACGGTCTTCTGGATGGGCGGCAGGTCCACGGGGTGGCGGGCGTTTTCCACCTCGAACGGCGTCCACGGCAGCGCCGAGAACTCCATCGGCACCTCCGCCTCGAACCGCAGTCCGCGCCCCTGGGTATCGGCCACCTCGGCCCAGCGCACGCCGGTCCGGCTCCCCGATTCCTGCGGGCGCACGTAGCCGGGCAGCAGGTCCGCCACCGCCCGCTCGTACACTCCCAGGCGCGCCCCTCCCCGACGGTCCACGTAGCACTCCTCCGGCCCCTCGCCGTACCAAACCAGGCGCTCCAAATCGGCGGGGACCTCCATCAGCAGCCCGAACTCCGGCGGATCGGCCAGCCCCTCGCCCGGCTGCAGCGCGAGGGTCACCTCCACGCGCCCGGCGCCGTCCACCGCGTAGGCCACCGTGCACTCACCTCCCGCTGCGGGCGGCAGTGCGTAGGTGTACCTCACCACGACGACGTCCCCCCTCCTCTCGAGGACCGGCCCGGCCTCCGCTGGGCGTGCGTAACGGCTGGCGAGCAGCCAAGGGCCGTCCCGGTGGGCCATGCCCCACCCGTTCTCGTTGTCCGTGGGGGCGTGCCAGAAGTTCGGCAGCGGGACCGCGCGGAGGAGTTCGCGCCCGCCGTCGGGGGTGAGCCCGTAGCGGTAGGAGGACAGGCCGCCGCGGATCTTGGAGAACAGGGCGGAGAAGTGGGGGCCGTGGACCCCGATGTTGTGGGCGTCGTCGATCACGCGCAGCTCCCCGGTGGAGCGGCGCAGCGGACCGGCGGCCGTGCCCCCTGCGCCCGCGCGGCGGGCCGGATCGGGGGATGCGGCGCCGTCGATCGGACGAGTGCCGAGGACACCCTGCCCGAAGGCGACCTCGTGGCCTGCGCCGGCCCACGCCGTCGAGGTGCGCTGGCGGAAGGAGACGTCGAGCGTGAACTCACCACCCGCCGTCGGGAGATCGAAGGGGAGGGGGAAGCGGGACGATTCGCCCGGGGCGACGTCCGTGGCGACCACGCCGCTGGCGAGCTCGCGTCCCTCGCGCGCCAGGGTGACCACGCACTCGTAGGCGGAGGTGGGGGTGAACAGGTGGCGGTTGGTGACCTCGAAGCCGTCGCGTTCCACGGTGATGTGGAGCGGTTGGAAGAGGTACTTCACCTCCTGGAGGAAGGGTTTGGGGGTGCGGTCGGCGAAGAAGAGGCCGTTGGCGGAGAACTCCGCATCGTGCGGGGACTCGCCGAAGTCGCCGCCGTAGCCGGCGAAGGTGTTCCCGTGGCGGTCGGTGAGTGCGAGCGTCTGGTCCGCGAAGTCCCAGATGAAAAAGCCCTGGAAGAGGGGCTCGCGGTAGGCGAGGTCCACGTACTTGTGCACGGCACCGAACGAGTTGCCCATCGCGTGCGCGAACTCGCACACGATGAACGGCTTGTCCGGGTTGGCGGCGATGAACTCCTCGATCTTCTCCGCCGGTGTGTACATCTGCGAGTGGATGTCCGTGGACTCCGGGAAGCGGTTATCGAACGTGATGCCCTCGTAGTGGACGGGCCGGGAGTCGGTGGCCCGGAAGTAGTCGGCCACCGCGGCGATGTTGGAGCCGCCGAAGCTCTCGTTGCCGCAGGACCAGATCACGATGCTCGGGTGGTTCTTGTCCCGCTCCAGCATGCTGGTGGCACGGTCCAGGAGGGTGTCCCGCCACTCGGGGTGGGAGCCCGGGATCACCTGCTCGGCGGTGATCTCCCCGCGGATGTGCGCCGACCAGCTCCCGTGGGACTCCAGGTTCATCTCATCGATCACGTAGAAGCCGTACGTGTCCGCAAGCTCGTAGAAGAACGAGCTGTTCGGGTAGTGGCTGGTGCGGATCGCGTTGAATCCCGCGGCCTTGAGGAGCTTCAGGTCCGATTCGGTCTCCTCGCGGGTCATGACGCGGCCCCGGGCCCCGAACTCGTGGCGGTTCATGCCGTGGAAGACCACGCGCTTCCCGTTGACCTTCATCAGGCCGTCCTCGATGGCGAAGCTCCGGATGCCCACGTTCTGGGGGATGTACTCCGTTACCGTGCCATCCGGAGAGGCCACCTCGATGTGCAGGCGGTAGAGGTGGGGGTCCTCCGCGCTCCAGAGGTGGGGGTCCGGGATCGAGGTGACCGGCGTGGACGTCTCCCGGCGATCGCTCGAGTACGCACGCGAGGCCGCGGCAGCGGAGTCGCTCCCGGTCCACCTGATCGAGGGCAGCTACCTGGAGGCGGACCTGGGCAGCGGCTTCGACGCCGCCATCCTCATCTACGAGGACTACTGCGCCCTCTCCCCCGCCCAACGCCTCGCCCTCCTGCACCGGGTCCGGGATGCGCTCGGTCCCGGGGGTCACGTCCTGTTCGACGTCACCTCAGCCACCCGGTTCCCCGAGTTCGACGACGAGCGCCGCGTGGAGGAGATCCTCGGCAACGGCTTCTGGGCACCCCCGCCCTACCTGGGCGTGAAGGAGACCTGGACCTACCCCGAGCTCCGCCTCGTGCTCGAGCGCTACGTGATCACCACCCGCTCGGGCTCCCAGGAGAGTGCGAGAGAGGGCCTGCCCCCGGCCGCCCGCGATTCGCGCGAGTCCACCCGGGAGTTCTGGAACTGGATGCAGTGCCTGACCCCGGATCAGGTGGAGGCCGAACTACGGGAGGCGGGCTTCGCCGTCGACGGGCTGTACGGTGACGCGGCGGGGACCGCCTACGCGGCGGACGCGCCCACGTTCGCCGTGGTGGCATCGGCCGCCGCCGCCAACGGCGCCGGGTAGCGGGCCCGTGCGAAAGGGCCCGCACGAGGACGGCGCGGGCGCGCCCAGGGCGCCGGTGCGGGCTGGCAGCGCTACAGGGGTTTCACCATCACCAGGCAGGGGGTGTCCTCACCCCACAGGTCCGTCTCCTCCAACGCGAGGAACCCGCACCGCTCGTAGAAGTGCCGCGTGCGCGCATAGCCCGGGTTCGGGTCTCCTTGGTGCGCACCTGCCCGAAACGTCCCAGAAACGGGTGCGGGGGCGGCCCTAGCATCGGATCAGGCCCGCGCAACGGGGCGCGGCAGGATCCGAGAGGACGAACACACGATGGTGAGCCTCCACACCATGGGGCAGCAGCAGGACCGGCGCAGCTGGGCGGAGCCGTACAAGATCAAGGCGGTGGAACCGCTTTTCATGACCACGCGTGAACAGCGCGAGAAGGCGATCGCGGAGGCCGGCTACAACACATTCCTCCTCCACAGCCGGGATGTGTACATCGACCTGCTCACCGACTCCGGTACCAACGCGATGAGCGACCGGCAGTGGGCAGGCCTCATGGTGGGCGACGAGGCGTACGCGGGCAGCGAGAACTTCTACCACCTGGAGTCGGTGGTCCAGGAGTGCTACGGCTACAAGTACCTGGTCCCCACGCACCAGGGCCGCGGCGCGGAGAACCTCCTGTCCACCGCGCTCGTGCGGCCGGGCCACCACGTGCCCGGCAACATGTACTTCACCACCACCCGCTACCACCAGGAGGCCAACGGGGCCACGTTCCACGATGTGATCGTGGACGAGGCGCACGACACCTCCTCGCTGTTCGAGTTCAAGGGGAACATCGACCTGGACAAGCTCGCGGCCCTCATCGAGGAGGTGGGCGCCGAGTCCATCCCCTACGTGTGCGTGGCCGCCACCGTGAACATGGCCGGCGGGCAGCCGATCTCGATGGCGAATATCAGGGCCGTGCGCGAGCTGACCGGGAAGCACGGCATCCCCGTCTACCTGGACGCCACCCGCGCCGTGGAGAACGCCCTGTTCATCCAGGAGCGGGAGGAGGGGTACGCGGACAAGCCGATCGCGGAGATCCTGAAGGAGTTCTGCTCCCACACGGACGGCGCCACCATGAGCGGGAAGAAGGACCCGCTCGTGAACATCGGCGGGTGGCTGTCCACCAACAACTGGGACGTGTTCGAGGAGGCCCGCAACCTCGTGGTGGTCTACGAGGGCCTGCACACCTACGGCGGGATGGCCGGGCGGGACATGGAGGCCATGGCGATCGGCATCCGCGAGTCCCTGGACGACGACTACATGAAGTCCCGCGTGGGCCAGGTCCGCTACCTCGGTGCCCTGCTGGAGCAGTGGGACATCCCGTTCGTGAAGCCCGTGGGCGGCCACGGCATCTTCCTGGACGCCCGCGCGTTTTATCCCCACCTGGACCAGGAGCAGTTCCCCAGCCAGACGCTCGCGTGGCAGCTCTACCTGGACTCCGGCATCCGCTCGATGGAGCGCGGGATCGTCTCCGCCGGCCGGGATCCGGTCACGGGTGAGAACCACAAGCCCCGGCTGGAACTCACCCGCCTCACGATCCCGCGGCGCGTGTACACCCAGGCACACCTGGACGTGGTGGCCGAGTCCGTGCAGCAGTGCTTCGAGGATCGTAAGTCCGTGCGCGGGCTGAAGATGGTCTACGAACCGAAGTACCTGCGGTTCTTCCAGGCAAGGTTCGAGCCGCTCGGCTGAACCCCAGGATCAGCCCGGGATGTCACCCTCGCGCCCCACCGCGTTCAGGTACCACGCGTAGAACGCCACCCAGAACGCCGCGTGGACGGGCCCTTGGAGGCGCTGTGTCACCTCCGGTCCGAGCCGGCCTTCCGCGCGTTCCCGCAGCCAGGCGGTCAGGTAGGCCACGATCACGAACCGCGGGATCCGCGCCGGCACGGACCACGCCACGAACCTGGGCAGGGGAAGGCCGCGCAGACCTGCAGCGCGGGCATAGAGCTTGTAGGGCACCCCGCGCAGTGGCCCCAGCAGCATCGCGGCGTTGCCGCGCGCGTCCACCTCGGCCACGCAGCGGTCCACCATCTCCCGGGAAATCGCCGGGATCCGACGCAGCGCCTCGGCCGAGTCCTCCGCCGGAACGCGGCGTCCCCACAGGTAGGTGCCCACGCCCCCGGTCACCGCCCCGGCGAGCGCCGCCACCGAGGCCCCCACCGCCCGCCCGCGCGAACGCAGGGCCACC
>CAZTOM010000036.1:0-6339 GCA_964615555.1 uncultured Actinomycetaceae bacterium | reverse complement strand
CTCGCCCGGCGGCCCTTTCCGTGACCGCGCTCCCGCCCAGCGCCTACCCTTGGGCCTGTGAACAGCACGCACGGCCAGGACCGCCGCACCATCCCGCAACGCTCCACCTCGTGGGCCTCCCGCATCGCCGACGTCCTCACCGCCCTGCGCCTCACCCCCAACTCGATCTCCGTGGTCTCCGTGCTGGTGGCGGCCGTGGGTGCGGCCGCGCTCGTGTTCTCCGCGTCCGTCGACGGCGGCGCCCGCGTTGGCCTGCTCGTCCTCGCCGCCGTCTGCCTCCCCCTGCGTCTGCTCCTCAACATGCTGGACGGCATGCTGGCCGTGGAGCGCGGCATGAAGACGCCCACCGGGGACCTGTTCAACGAACTCCCCGACCGCATCGCCGACCTCCTCGTGATCGCCGCCGCCGGCTACGCCACCGCAGGCGTGTGGATGCTGGGCCGAGACCTCGGTGACGCGGGCGCTGGCGGGCCCGTGGGTGGAACCGTGGACGTGGGGGTGGCGATCGGCTGGGCGGCGGCAGCGCTCGCGATCCTCACCGCGTACGTGCGCACGCTCGGAGCCGCGAACGGTGTGGGCAATTTCTTCGGCGGGCCGATGGCCAAGCCACCACGCATGTGGGTGCTGGTGGCCGCCGCACTGCTCTCGATCCTCGAGGGGCCGCTCGGGTGGCCGAAGGGGATCGTGTTCGCTGTAGCAGTGTCCGTGATTGCCCTGGGCTCGCTCGCTACCGTGTGGGTACGCCTCAACCGGATCGTGGCCGCCCTCCGCACCGGCGGCACGCCCGCGGCAGGCGAGCCGACATACCGCACTACGCCGGCGGAGGCAGGCGAGCAAGCGGCCGTAGGCGGGCAAGCGGCGGCAGGCAGGCAAGCGCCGGAAGGCGGGCGAGCGGCGGCGGGCGAGCCGGTGGAGCGGGGTGAGCGATGAGGACGCTGCGCTCTGCCGTGGCGTTCGGAACGCGACTGGTGACGGGAGCCCGGCCCGTCGTCGTCGAGGAGGAGGCGCCCGTGGACGGGGTGGCGGCCACGGTGCTGGACCTCCCCCGGCAGGCGGTGTTCTTCGCGAACCACTCCAGCCACCTGGACTTCCTGACCATCTGGGCGGTGCTGCCCGGCGGGGTGCGGGAGCGGGTGCGGCCCATCGCGGCGGCGGACTACTGGGGCTCCGGCGTGAAGGGGCGCCTCGCCACGGCCCTGTTCCACCCCTACCTGGTGGAGCGCGGCAAGGGCGGCGCACCGGACGCCAGCCGGACCCACGCACCTGCGGCGAGTACCCCGGGCGGGAGGGCGCGGGCGGGCGGCAGCCAGCTCGAGGGGATGCTCGCCGTCCTCGACGCCGGCGACTCGCTCGTGATCTTTCCCGAGGGCACGCGCGGCGACGGCCATGAGCTCGCCCCGTTCCAGCGGGGCCTCGCCCGGCTCGCCCGCGAGCGTCCCCACGTGCCGGTGATCCCCGTGGCGCTCGCGAACCTGGGGCGCATCCTCCCCAAGGGCGGCGTGATCCCGGTGCCGATGCTGGCCACGGTCTCCTTCCTGCCCGCGCTCGCGGTTGAGGAGGGCGAATCGGACGATGGGTTCCTCGAGCGGGCCCGCCGGATCCTGGTGGAGGCGCTCCCGGACCCGGCGGCTGATGCGTCGGCCGAGATGGACGCAGCGCAGGACGAGGGTGCCCGGGCGGGTGGCGCCGTCGGGAATGGGGCGACGGACCACGGCGAAGGCGAGGCGGCATGATGACCATCGGACTGATCGACCGGACCGGGTGGCTCCTGCTGGCCGGAGTGGGCGCCGTGCTGGTGGTGGCCACGATCGCCACGCTGGTGCTCTCGTGGCGGCTACGCGAGGAACGGCACCGCGGCCTGATCACCAACCTGCGGCTGCGGGTGTGGGCCTGGTGGATCATGATCGGCGTGATCGCGGCAGCCTTGGCCGCAGGCGAGACCGCCACCGTGGTGCTATTCATGGTGCTCTCGTTCCTGGCGCTACGGGAGTTCATCACCATCTCCCCCACCACCCAGCAGGACCACGCGGCGCTCGTGATGATGTTCTGGCTGATCCTGCCCCTCCACTACGTCTCCGTGTGGCAGCACTGGTACGGGTTCTTCTCGGTGTTCATCCCCGTCTACGCCTTCCTCTTCCTCCCGGCGCGCAGCGCGCTCGTGGGTGAGACGCGGGGCTTCCTGGCGCGCACCTCGGTGGTGCAGTGGTCGCTCATGGTGTGCGTGTACGCGCTCTCCCACGCCCCTGCGCTGCTGCAGTTGCCGGTGGCCATGGAGCACGGCCGCGACTTTGCGGACGGCTCACCCCCCGGGACCGGGGGGCCGGCCGGCGCGAACCTGCTGCTGTTCCTGGTGATCGTGGTGCAGGGCTCGGACGTGCTGCAGTACATCTGGGGCAAGACGCTCGGTCGGCACGCGATCGCGCCGAAGGTGAGCCCGAACAAGACCTGGGAGGGGTTCGTGGGCGGGGTCCTCTCCGCCACACTGCTGGGCGCGGGGCTGTGGTGGATTACCCCGTTCACGCCGTGGCAGGCGGCCTTGATGGCCCTGGTGTCCTGCCTCATGGGCTTCGCGGGCGGGCTGGTGATGAGCTCCATCAAGCGCGATCGCGGCATCAAGGACTTCGGATCCCTCATCCCCGGGCACGGCGGGATCATGGACCGGATGGACTCCCTCGTGTTCGCGGCGCCCGTGTTCTTCCACCTCACCCGGTTCTTCTTCGCCTGAGGTAGTGGTGGTGGGTGTGTGGGTGGTTGGGGTGGGTGTGCCTGGTGGGGGTCCGACCGGTGGATCCCGGCCCGGAGGGCCAGACGGGCGCCCCGCCGCGCGCCCCCTGAGGCGCAATCAACCGGTCCCAACCCAACCCCCGGCGCCCCGAGCCCGCACCTCACTCCTCGGGCCGCAACTCCAGCAGCCGGCCACCCGCGCCGTCCTCGAGCACCCAGATGGCGCCATCCGGTGCCTCGTCCACGGCGCGGATCCGCTCCCCCGTGTCCCACTCCGCGGCGATCTCCGCGGCCTCCTCGCCGTGGAGCACCACGCGCACGATCCGCTGCCCGGAGAGCCCACCGAGCAGTGCCGAATCCTTCCACCCGGCGAACAACTCCCCAGAGTAGATCAGCAGGTTCCCCGGCGAGATCGAGGGCACCCACCACGCCGCCGGCGCCCGGTACCCGTCGCCCTCTGTGTGGTCGGGGATCTCCCCGCCGCCGTAGTGCACGCCCATGGAGGCCTCGGGCCACCCGTAGTTCTCGCCCTCCACGATCAGGTTGAGTTCATCCCCGCCCTGCGGCCCCATCTCGGAGACCCACACCTGCCCGGAGGCGTCCTCCGCGATCCCGAGCGCGTTGCGGTGCCCGATCGTCCAGAACTCCGCCGCCACCCCGCCCTCGGACTCCCACGGGTTGCCCGGCGCCGGCTCACCGTCCAGGGTGAGGCGCAGTACCGCCCCCAGGTTGTTGTCCAGTTCCTGTGCGGGGGTGAGTTCCTGCCGGTCCCCGGAGGTCACGAACAGGTGCTCCCCCTGCACCAGCAGCCGCAGCGAGAAGTGCCCATCGCCGGAGCGCGGGCTCTGCTCCCAGATGACCTCCAGATCGCCCAGCTCCGCCGACTCCACGTCCAGCACCCCGCGGCCCACCACGCCCTGCGCCCCCTCGGGAGCGGAGCGCACCCAGCTCACGTAGACCGTCCCGTCGTCCTCAAAGGTGGGCCCGGCCACCACGTCGTGCATGCCCGCCTGCCCCGCGTGGTGCACCTCCGGCGCCCCGGCCACCTCACGCACCTCCCCACTCGCCTGATCCCGCAACTGCAGCGCACCCACGCGCTCGGAGATCAGCAGGTAGTCCGTGCCGGGCAGGAACTCCATGGCCCACCCCTCGTTGAACGTCCCGTGTTCCGTCACCGTGAAGTCCGCGACGACGACGTCCCCCTCCCCCTCCGTCCCCTCTCCCGGGGGCTCGGTGGTGGGGTCTGCCGGGGGTTGCGTCTCCGCGCCCGTGGCCCCCTCCGTCGCGTCCTCTCCTCCGTCCGTCTCGGAGGTCTCCCCCGTCTCTTGCGAGGGCGACGACGGCGGGCCGGCTTCCGTCGTCGGGTCCCCTGCGGGGGAATCGGGGGCGCAACCCGCCAGGGCGAGCGCGGCGGCGGCGGCAAGGATCATGGTGCGACGCATCTGTTCAGGCTAGGCGCGGGCGCGCGGGTTCGCGCGCTGGCCCCGTGCGGGGCCTCCCCCTTTCCCGGGGGTGCGTGGGGGTGGGTGGCCGTACGGTTGGGGCATGAGGCGGAGTGGTGTGGGACGGCTGCAGGTGATTGCGGGGCCGATGTTCTCGGGGAAGTCGGAGGAGCTGCTGCGGCAGGTGCGCCGGGCGAAGCTGGCGGGCCTGCAGGTGGAGGTGGTCAACCACTCCTTCGACACCCGGGGTGGGGACGGTGTGGTGGCCTCGCATGCGGGGCTGCAGATTCCCTCGGTGTCCGTGCCGGACGTGGCCGGGCTGCTCGCGGCGGTGGGAGAGCGGGACCTGGACCTGCTCGCGGTGGACGAGACCCAGTTCTTCGGTCCCGAACTGGTTCCGGCGGTGGTGGGCCTGCTGGTGCGGGGCGTGAACGTGGTGGTGGCAGGGCTCTGCGTCACCTACGACGCGCGCCCCTTCGAGCCGCTGCCCTCCCTGATGGCGGTGGCGGAGGACGTGGTGAAGCTGACCGCCGTGTGCAATGTGTGCGGGGCGGATGCGCCGTTCCACCAGCGGGCCCACGATTCCGGCGTGGGCGATGCGCGGGTGCCGGTGGCCGAGCACGTGGGCGGCGCGGAGACCTACGAGGCCCGCTGCCGGGAGCACCTGACGGTCTGAGCAGGATCTTTCCTACTCACGTGCGCAGGGGCGGGTTAGCCTGCTGGTGAGAAGGGTAGGGGGGCTATGGACAACCAGAATCGTGGAAGCGGGACCCGGAATCGTGGAAGCGGGACGCCGCGAGCCCTGATCGCTGTGGTGGTGGTGCTCGTACTGGTGCTGGGCGGGGTGCTGGTCTGGGTGCTCAGTCAAAGGGGCGAGGCGGATCCGCCGGTCATCCCCGGGGGCTCACCGAGCTCCGCCGCCCCGGGGGATGCCACCACAGGGGACGGCCCCGGGTGCGCGGGCGAACCCGCCACATCCACCGAGCGGCCCGGCGAGCCGGATGGCGACCCCACCGACGTCGTGTACATCGACCCCATCCTCGACGGGCTCGGCGACCTGACCGCCTTCCCAATGCAGGCGGGCATCTGGACCTTCCATCCCGATGCCCCGCTTCCCTACTACGGGCATCCCGACGGGCGGAGCATCACCGTGGGTCCCGTGCCCGGGGCTATCGGTTTCTCCGCGGTGCGGCCACCAGCGTGGAGATCACAGAGTTCGACGGCGGTTTCTGCGTTGTGGAGGACTACGGATCTAGCGACGACGGGGAGCCCAGCCGATTCCTCTTCTGCATGGTGATGCCGGCCCTGTATGGCGGGGAGGTCTACGGGCTCTCTGCGAGTGGCGAGATCCCACTCGCGGAGTTGCAGCAGATCGCCGAGGCCATCGCCGCGTACACCGGCTGAGGTGGGGAGCGGCGGGTCACCGCCGCAGGAGCCACCCGAAGGCCTCGTGGACAAAGGCACGTGCATCGCTCCGGATGGCGGGGCCGTGCGCCATGACGAGTGTCTCGAAGTCCCAGGACAGGACCTTCTCCACCCACTCGCGCCCGGCCCTGCGGGGCGTGATCGCCCGGATATCGCGGGGAACGCCGCCAGGCGCTGCGATCCCGCCGATCGTGATGAGGGCGTTGACCGGTGGGCTCCCGGGGTGCGACGGGTGGGACTGGATGATGTCCTCCACGAGGAGGGTGCGCGATGCACAGTGGAAGAACGTGACCTCCTGGAACCCGCGCCCTCGGTAGAGCGCCTGGTCGATCTGCCCCGCCCACTCCGCCGGTGGCACGTCTCCCAACCGCTCTGCGGGAAGTGACCGCTTCCCCAGGGTGAAGGGACCGAGCTCGCAGGACCACAGCCGGGCATTGCGGAAGCGCGCGTGCCACGGCTCGAGCCTCCAGTGGTGGCGCGGGGTGGAGGCGAGCAGATGGCAAACGGGACCGAGCGACGAGACCTCCTCCAGGGTGCGCGGCGAGCAGGCGACGGGTGATGCCAGCCAGAGGGCGCCGTCGTCGAGACGGACGATCGACATGCGGGTGGGGTACGGCACCACGAGCAAGTCCCGGGCCACAGGGCCCTCACACGTCCAGACGTCCGGGCCAAGCTGGCGCAGTGGGCTCATGCAATGAAGCTACCGCTGGTCGGGGATGCCCGGCATTGCGGCGGGGGTGCCCGGCAT
>CAZTOM010000035.1:0-14061 GCA_964615555.1 uncultured Actinomycetaceae bacterium | reverse complement strand
ACGGCTATCCTGGCCCGCGGGGTAGGGGGGGGGCCTTGAGGACCGCGATCGTGCCCACCGTGCGACCCGGGCACGCGCACCTGCGGCGCCAAGGTGCCGGGATCGCCCGGCTGCGGCACCGCGGCATCCTGCACGTGGTGGTGGCGATGGACGACCCCGGGGTACGGGCGGTAGTGGCGGAATCGGACCACCCGACCACCGTCGTGGAGGTGGGTGGCGAGCCCATGCCCCTGGCCGCCGCCCGAAACGCGGGCGTGGCCGCGGCGGCGCGGGCCGGGGCCACCACGGTGGTCCTCCTGGACGTGGACTGCATCCCGGACGACGCCCTCGTGGACGACTACGAGGACGCCCTCGCGCGGATCGCGCCCGTGCGCGCGCCGGCCGTGGTGTGCGGCCGGGTGCGCTACCTGCGCGCGGCCCTCAGCGGCACTGGATACACCCCCGCCGAGCTGTGGGACCTCAGCGATGACCACCCCGCGCGGGTGGTTCCGGCGGACGGGCACCTCGAGGAGGGTGACCCCCGGCTCCTGTGGTCGCTCAACATCGGGCTCACCGTGGACGACTGGTACCGCGCGGGCGGGTTCGACGAGGAGTACGTGGGCTACGGCGCCGAGGACACGGACTTCGGGCAGCGGATCGCCGCCGCGGGTGGTTCCATGTGGTGGAGCGCGCGGGCCACCGCGTTCCACCAGTACCATCCGGTGAGCGAACCGCCCGTGGAGCACGCCGCCTCCATCGCGCGGAACGCGAACCTGTTCCGGAGTCGCTGGGGGTTTGATCCGATGGAAGGCTGGATCCGGGAACTGGAGCAACTCGGCCACCTGGCGTGGGACGAGCCCCACGGCTGGACCCACCGAACCTGAGAGGACACCATGCGCATTCCCACAATCCTCGCCATCGTGCTCGCCGGTGGGAGCGGCTCGCGCCTGGGGGCGCTCACGCAGCGGCACGCGAAGCCCTCGCTGCCGATCGCGGGCACCTACCGGCTGATCGACGTCTCCCTCTCCAACCTCATGCACAGCCACATCCGAGACGTGTGGCTGGTGGAGCAGCACATGCCCCACTCGCTCAACGAGCACCTGTCCGCCGGCCGCCCCTGGGACCTGGACCGCAACCACGGCGGCCTGGAGATCGCGGCCCCGTTCGAGGGCGGGGTGGGCGCCGGGTTCGCCACCGGGAACGCGGACGTGCTCTACCGGCTGCGCGAGCGCCTCGCACACGCGCAGGCGGAGTACGTCCTGGTCCTCTCCGCGGACCACCTCTACACCCTGAACTTCCTGGACGTGGTGAGCACGCACCGGGACCTGCAGGCCGAGCTCACCATGGTCACCACCCGGGTGGACGAGGACCCCTCCCGCTACGGCGTGGTCCAGGCGGCCGAGAACGGCCAGGTGACCGGGTTCGCGTACAAGCCGGAGAAGCCGGAGGGCCAGCTGGTCACCGCAGAGATCTTCCTGTACGACCGCGAAGTGCTCGTGGAGGCCCTCGAGGAGCTCGGCCGCGAGCACGGGGGCCTGTCCGACTACGGTGACGAGCTCGTCCCGTGGTTCGTCTCCCGCGGCCGCACCGCGGAGCACCGCCTCACCGGCTACTGGATGGACCTGGGCACCCTGCAGTCCTACTGGACCGCCCACCTCCAGCTCCTGGACGGGGAGGGCGCCACCCTGGACGATCCCGCGTGGGCGATCTTCTCCGCCCAACCCCAGCTCCTGCCCGCCCGGATCGTGGCGGGCGCGCAGGTCACCGACTCCCTCGTCTCCGCCGGTACCCACGTGGCCGGCACCGTGCACCACTCCGTGATCGGCCCGGGCGCCGTGGTGGAGGAGGGCGCGGTGGTCAGACACTCGGTGGTCCTCAACGGCGCCCGGATCGGCGCCGGTGTGGAGCTCACCAACTGCATCGTGTCCATGGGAGCGGACGTCTCCCGGCGCGGGGCGCGCGGCTCCGCGGGCCACGTCACCCTGATCGGGGAGGACGCCGCGGTGGCCGAGCGCCAGCGCCTCGACCCCTCCGCCATCCTGCCCAGCGACTACGCCCGCTGACCGGCTCCCGGCCCGCCGCGGCGATTCTCGGTGTCAGCCCGCCGCCCACCCGCCGTGGGCGAGGCGGCGCAGCAGCGCGCCCAGCCCGTCGGGACAGCGCGCTTCCTCCCGTCCGGAGGTGCGCACCACCGGCGCCAGCGGCGTCGCGACGCCGTAGCCCGCCTCCCGTAGCTTCCTCACCAGGTGGTGGTCCTCGCCGTGCGCCAGCCGCGCGAACCCGCCCACCGCGAGGTAGGCGTCCAGCCGCACCGCCAGGTTCGCGCCGTACACGTGGTCGTGCGTGTCCCCGTGGATCCCGGCGGCCACGATCCGTGCGTACTCCTCGCGGGCAGCCGGGGGCGCGTCCCAGTCCCACACCTCCACCATCCCCGCCACGCCCGCAGCCTCACCCATCCCCGGCCTGCCGTCTGTCCGCGCGGCGTCGTCCGTCCCGGGCGCGGCCTCCTTCCGGGCGGCGGCGAGCATCCCCGTGATCCAGTCGCGGGGCACGAGCGAGTCCGCGTCGGTGCTGAGCACCCATGTCCGCTCCCCCTTCAGCCGCCCTATCGACATCGCCGCGGCCACGGCGCCGCGCCGCACGTCCGCGATGGTGTGCGAGGCGTCGTCTGCCACCACCACCGCCTCCGCCGCTGCTCCTGCGAGCGCGCGCCGTGCCTCCTCCTCTGTCCGGTCCGTGCACGCGTGCGCCACGACGGCGATCCGCGCCTCCCCCACCGCGTCCGCCTTCCGTCCGTGCTCGACCGCCTCCAGGACGGAGCGCAGGCAGGCCCCGATGCTCGCCTCCTCGTCGTGTGCCGGGATCGCGACGACGACGGCCACGGGCTCGCTCACCGGTCCTCGCCTGCGGACGTGCTCGGCCCGCCGGGGGAGCCGGCGTGTCCGGAACGCACGTGATCCCCCTCCGGTCCGCCGAGGTAGTGGGCGTCCCCGTCCGCGTTCTGCTGGGAGACGTACATGGTCAGGTCGTCCACAGCCCGGGTGAGGTCCTCACGGAACGCGAGGCCGGCCGGGCCCGCGATGGTGCGGACCTCCTCCAGGAGCCGCCGCACGGCGGCGGCCACCCCGGCGCGGGCGAACGTGGCACGGGCCCGGGGCTCGGGCGGGCGCGCCTGGAGTTCCGCGCCCGCCTGCCGGACCAGCGCCGCGGACGTGGCGAGCTCCGTGCGCGCCCGGCCGAGCCGGGCGAGCTTGGCGTCCCCCTCCACGGCTCCCAGGAGGTCGAGGACCCGGGCGGCGCCGCCGGCACATACCGCAGCGACGCCAACCCCTCCGGGGAAGAACCCACAGCGGTCGAGGTAGAAGTTCTGCTCCCCCACCTGGCGGGCCGCCACCTCCTGGTCGAGCTCCACGCGGTGGGAGCGGGAGTTCTCCATGGCGCGGGTGCGCCAGTCGGTGGTGTCGAAGGGCCAGTCGCGCACCTCGGCGTCGAGGAGGACGTGGGTGTCCTCATCGGGCCACGCGGTCAGGATGGCGCGGTCCAGGATTCCTGCACCGGAGGCGAAGAGGAGGCGGCCCTCGAGGTGCCAGCGGTCCCCCGCCCGGCGCGCGGCAAGGCCCGTCCCGCCGGAGCGGGAGGCCCACACCCCGTACAGGGCACCCGGCTCGGGACTTGCGCCGGCCTCCGCGAGGATCCGCAGGGCGTCGATGTGGCCCTCGGTGAGCCGGGAGAGCGTGATGTCCGCCCGTCCGAGCGCCATGAGCGCCTCGACAAGCTCGGGCCACGCGAGCTCCGTCCACCGCGCCTGGCGGGCGAGGTGGGCGATCGCCTCCTGCTGGCGCTGGGGGGCGGGCTCACGCATCTGCTCCGGGAGGTCGAGAGGGGCGGGGGCGGTCATCGTGGTGGCTCCTGTCCGGACGGGAGGAAGGTGGAGATGAGGAAGTCGGGCTCCGCGTGGTGCACCACCCGGCGGAAGGAGGGCGCGAGGCGGGAGGCGAGCTCGGCGTCGGCGGCCTCACCCGAGATGTACGCGTCCTCGGGGTGGTGGCGCCACTGGACGCAGACGATCTCGGCCTGCAGGGAGGCGAGGGCGGCAGCGGTGGCCGCGCGGTCGTCGTCGTCCAGGTAGTAGAGCACCTCCGAGACCACGGCGAGGTCCGCGGACCGGGCCGGCTCCGGGATGGCGGGGAGGGCGGAGTGGAGGGCGGTGACGCCCGGCGGGAGGGCAGTGGCCGCGCCGGTGGCGTTTGAGGGGACGTTGGTGAGTGCGGCAACGGCCACGGCGGAGGCGTCGGAGGCGATGACGGACCCACAGCGGGCAGCGAGGTCGCGGGCGAGGTGGCCGGTGCCCGCGGCGGCGTCCCACGCGAGCCGGTAGGTGGAGCGGGAGAGGCAGGCCATCACGAGCGCGCGCTTGCGCACCTCATACCAGCGGGTGCCCACGCCGAACGGGTCCGGGTCCGCGCGGTAGAGGGCGTCGAAGTCAGGGGTGTTCGACATCCGGGCTCTCGGCGAGCAACTGCCAGGCGTGGCGGGAGACCAAGCTCTTTGGGACCACGGGCTTCGAGGCGGGTGGGCGGGCCTCCGTCTGGGAGGTGTAGTGGGCCATCGCCGCCTCGCGGGCCTCATCGGCCTCCGGCGAGGTGGGCACCACCCAGAAGGTGCCACCCAGCGCGGCAGCCTCTGCGGGGCTCTTCCAGTACGGGGTCCACACCAGGTAGGAGACGAGCGGGACGCCAGCAGCAGCCGCGAGGTTGGCGCCGATCCGGGCGGCGGCCTCGTGGTCCGGGTGCGGATCGTGCGCCCAGGGGGCGAGCACCACCTCCACGTCCATGAGGACGTCCACGAGCGCGCTGACGGCGCCGTGGACGTGCTCGTCCAGCTCACCGTCCGGCCAGCGCTCGGTGTGGACGGGCTCGGCGCCGAGCGCGGCCACGGCCTTCTCCCACTCGGCGATCCGCTCCTCCCCCACGGCCTCACGCTCGGAGCGCGTTCCCCCGGTGCCGAAGCAGGACTCGCCCGCGGTCAGGGTGATGCAGCGGACAGCGCCGTCGTGGTCGGCGATGAGGCGGCCCGCGCCGATGGTCTCATCGTCCGGGTGGGCGGAGACCACGAGGACCGTGGCGCCCGGCGGGATCGGGTTGGGGCCGGGCTCTTCGGCACCAACGGCGAGTTCCCACACCAGGGGATCGACGGGCTCAGGGGCGGTGTCAGCAGGAAGCACGGGGAATTCCTTTACTCGGGAGCGGTGATGCCACGGTAGTTGAGTACCCCGGGGGTACGGCACATCCTGAGGGGTGACAGCTCCCCGAGGATCCCGCTGCGATCAGTCCCGCCCCCGCTCCCAGCAGCCCCACCGCGAGCGAGCACTGCCCAGCAGAGCCGGCGACTAGCCGGAAGCGACTCTTCTCGGCGCACTCGGACCGTAGGGCCCCGAGGAGACGGGTTGCACCGTTCGTAGTCCGCCCCCCCGGGGGGCGGGCGTCAGCCCTCCGCGAGCAGCGCGTCGATCTGGTTGATGGCCTCGCGGGAGCCCTCCTCGGCCCCCATCTCGAGCAGTTGCTCCATGGCCGCCTCGGACTCCACCTGGGTGGTGTAGGTGGCGCGGGTGCCGCCGTCGGTCTCCTCGAAGCGGTAGATGTTGCGCGTGACCGGGAGGTCCGGGTCGGGCTCGTAGGAGTCGTCGGAAGAGAAGCCGTCGTCGAAGACGAACTCCACGGGCTCGTTCACGGCCACGATCGACTGCCAGCCGTAGTGGCGGTCCCCCTCCGGACCCTCCATGAAGTAGTGGATGCGGCCGCCAGGAGCGAGGGAGTGCTCCTCGATGGTGGCGGGATACTCCGGCGGTCCCCAGATCCGCTCCATCTGGCGCGGATCCGCGTAGACCTGCCAGACCCGTTCGATCGGCGCGGCAAACTCGGCGGTGATCACGATGGTCAGGGCCTCAGGGTCCCGGGTGATGTCGGTGACGGGCATGGCAGAAGCCTCTCACGGGCGCGCCCACGCCGCCGCCCGGGGGATAACCCCCACGCGCCTCCCCGGGGCTTTCCGGAGACCTTGCCCCAGCCCTCCCCACACCCGGGCGATAGCGCCGTTTTCTGCCAATTTCCGCCACTCCGAGCCCGTAACGTCGAGCCCGTGCCCGCCGCAGGAGCGGGCCGGAGAGAGGGTCACAGACATGTTCACGCGCATGGTCCGCGGAGACCTCCGCCGCAGCCGCGGCACCGCGATCGCCCTGTTCCTCCTCATCGCCACTGCCTCGGCGCTCGTGGCGGCCGGCGCCGGCACCGTGGCCACCGTGGTGGGAGCCCTCGACGGCCTCTTCGCCCGCGCGAAGGTCCCCCACGCCATGCAGATGCACGCCGGCCCACTCGATGAGGAGGCCATCCACGCGTGGGCGGCCGTGCAGCCGGAGATCGCGGACACCCAGGTCCTCGCCACCTACCCGCTGCCCACGAACGGGCTCATCATCGGGGGCAACCCCCAGGCCGATTCCGTGCTCGAGCCCGCCGCCACCGCCCAGTCCCCCCGATTCGACCTCCTCCTGGGCCTGGACGATTCCCCCCTCGTGGCCACGCCCGGCCACGTCCACCTCCCGCTCGCCTACGCGGACCAGGCCGCCCCCGGGGATGCGATCACCCTCCGCCTCGGCGCCGAGGAGCGCACCCTCACCGTGGCCGGCTACCTGCGGGACGCGCAGATGAACCCCACCATGGTCACCTCCAAGCGCCTGCTCCTCCACCCCGACGACGTCTCCTGGGTGGCGTCCCACGTCCCACCCGAGTACCTCGTGGAGTTCCGTCTTGCGGATTCCGCCTCCCCCGCCTCCGTGCTGGGGGCGTACGCCGCCGCCGGCCTCCCCGCGCTCGGCCCCGCCATCGACGAGGGTTCCATCAAGCTGCTCGCGGGCCTCTCCGCCAGCCTCGTGGTGGCCCTGCTCGCCGTGGTGGCCGCGTTCGTGGCCGCCATCGGCGCGCTCACCGTGCGCCTGGCCGTGCGCACCGCCGTGGCCGCCGACCTGGGCCAGATCGGCACCATGAAGGCGATCGGCATCCCGGAGCGAACGATCCGGACCACCTACCTCGCCAAGTACCTCGCCCTCGCCGGGGGTGGCGCGCTCCTCGGCACCGCCGCGGCACCGCTCCTCCACGGACCGCTCACCTCTCAGGCGCTCCTCGAGATGGGCGGGAGCGCCGTGGACGTGCCGGTGGTGCTCGCCTGGGTCCTCGGCGGCACACTCGTGGCGGGCGGTGCCGCCCTGTACGTGAACCTCCTGCTGTGCCCCCTGCGCCGGATGCCCGCCCTTGCCGCCATGCGCTCGACCACGACCACCCGCCTCCCGTTGCTGGCCTCCTGGCGGCTCACCCCCTCCCGCCTGCCCGTCATGGGCTGGTTGGGGGCGCGCAGCGCCTCCCAGCGGGGCCAGCTCGGGCTGGCCGCCGTGTTCGCGCTCGTGGCCGTGATGGTGCTGATCCCCGCGGCCGTGGTCTCCACGCTGAACTCCCCGGGGCTGGTGCGCTACTTCGGGATCGGGGACTCGGACCTGCACGTGGGTACGCACGACCCTGTGGCCGCGCAGGTGCTCCGGAACGAGCTGGGGAACGATCCGCGGGTGGCCCGCGCGGCCGAGTTCGCCGAGGTACGCACCCAGATCGCCACCGCCGAGGGCTGGGACCAGCTCCCCGTGATGCTCGGTGACCACGAGGCGTTCCCGGTGGAGTTCTCCGCTGGCACCGTTCCCGCCCATGCGGGCGAGATCGCCCTGTCCGCCCGCGTGGCAGGCGAGCAGGACGTGACCGCGGGTGGTGCCGTCCGGGTGAGGGACGCGGTCGGCGAGAGGACGCTCACCGTGAGCGGCGTGTACCAGGACATCTCCAACGGCGGGCGCACCGCGAAGGCCGTGTGGGACGAGCCCGGGAGCGGCGTGGCTGGGTGGACGTTCGCGGTGGACGTGGCGGGGGACGCCAGCGCCGCCGCCGAGGAGTGGCGCGGGATCGCGGGCGTGACCGCCATCGAGACCGACCAGGCCGGGATCCAGATGATGGGCCCCGTGCTGGGGGCGCTCGGGATCCTGGTGTGGGCTGCGATCGGGCTGGCCGGGGGGATCGCGCTGGGGCTCACCTTCCTCTTCCTCCGCCTCGTGCTGGCCGGGGAGGCAGCCGAGTGGGCGGCCCTGCGCGGCATCGGGATCCCGGATACGCGGCTGCGCCGCTCCTTCCTGGTGCGGTATGGGGCCCTGCTCTGCGCCGGCGTGGCGCTGGGGGCGCTCGCGGCAGCGGGGCTCGGGGAGTTCGTGGTGGCCCGCGCCGCCGGAGGGCTCATGGGTGCCCCGGACCTGACCCTGCTGGGCGTGCCGTGGACCGCGGCGCTCGCCCTCCTGTTCGTGCTCGCACTCGCCGTGGGTGCGGGAGTCCGCGCCGGCTCCGCCGGCCTCGCCAACCTGACCATCCCCACCATCACCGAGGAGTAGACATGATCACTGCAACCGGCCTTGTGAAGACCTTTGGCACCACCCGCGCCCTGGACGGCGTGGACGTGGAGATCGGCCAGGGCGAGTTCGTGGCCATCATGGGCCCCTCCGGCTCCGGGAAGTCCACGCTGCTCTACGCCCTCTCCGGCATCGACGCACCGGATGCCGGCGTGGTACGGGTGGACGGGGCGGAGCTCACGGCGATGCGTCCGGAGGAATCCGCCACCTTCCGGCTGGGGACCATGGGCTTCGTGTTCCAGCAGCCGCGCCTGCTCAGCGCCCTGAACATGCTGGACAACGTGGTGATGCCGGGCTTCGCACTCGGCAGGCACCCGCGGGCGGAGGTGGTGGCCCGGGCACGCCAGCTCCTGGAGGAGGCAGACGTGGCCGAGCTCGCAGACCGGGACGTCACCCAGGCCTCGGGCGGCCAGTTGCAGCGCGTGGCAGTTGCTCGGGGGCTGATCAATGCACCGAGGGTGCTCTTCTGCGACGAGCCCACGGGCGCCCTGAACACCGCGAACGCGATGCGGGTGCTCGGCCTGATCTCCGGTCAGGCAGCCGCCGGGACCACGGTGGTCATGGTGACCCACGATCCGGCCGTGGCTGCGGCCGCCGACCGCGTGGTCCTCCTCTCGGACGGGCGGGTGGTGGGCGACGTGCACCAGTCCGGGGACCCCGAGGAGCGCCGCGCCGACCTGCTCGGCTGGTTGGGCGCCGCGGTCTGACCCGGCTCCGCCCGATTCCGGTCTCCGGGGAACCCGGCCCAGTCCCCGGCCCGGCCTGACCCCGGGACCGCGGGGCGGGCTCAGGAGTGGAGTGGGATCCGCTCGTAGCCGCGCATCACGAACGTGGTGCGGCGCTCGGCGCGGTCCGCGAGACGGAGTTCCGGCAGTGCCTCGAACAGCGCCGCGAACGCCACCTCCGCCTCGAGCACCGCGAGTGGTGCGCCCAGGCAGTTGTGCGGTCCGGTGGAGAAGGAGAGGTGCCGGCGGGCGTCTTCCCTGGTCACACCGAGCCGGGCGGGCTCCGCGAATGTGGCGGGGTCCCGGTTTGAGAGAACGTCCAGTACCTGCATGGCAGCTCCTTGGATCGGCCTACCTCGAATGTACCGAGGGCCACCGGCTCCCGCCGCCGGCACCCGCAACGCGCGGGCACCCACCGCCGCTGGCATCATGGCGCCCATGGGCACGAAGGCCACCCCGCCGGAGCCGCGGCCCGATGTGGACAGGCTCCTCGCGGCCGCGCGCTCGGGTGAGTCCGGCGCGTCGACGCTCGAGGAGATGGCCGAGACCTCGCACCTCAGCCGGTTCCACCTCTCCCGACTCCTGAAGGAACACCTGGGCTTCCCGCTGCGCGACTTCCTCGCGGCAGCCCGGGTGGACCGCGGGATCGACGTGCTCCTCGAGGGCCGCGAGGTGATCGACTCGCAGGTGGAGGCCGGGCACGAGTCCGCCTCCAGCTACCACCACGCCTTCCTGCGGCACACCGGGATGGCCCCCTCCCGCTACCGGGACCAGATGCGGGCACTCGCGGCGCACCTGATCCGGTACATGGACGATCCCGAGCCGCTCGTGGTGCTTCACCGTGCGTTCGTCCCCGGGGACCACCGCCAGCAACACCCGCTCACGATCCGGGCGGAGGGCGCCTCGGAGCACGGCGCCCTGTTCGCGGCCCTGCATCCCTCCCCCATCATCCGCGGGGAGCCGCTGCTGGCGATCGCCCTGCTCGGGGCGCACGAGTACGCGGTGGCGGAGATCCCGGACGGCACCTACTACGCGATGGTGGTGGAGGTGCCGCGCGGGGAGGGCCTGCGCCCCTACTTCAAGATGGACCGGAACCGCCGCCAGCTCGAGCGCACCCCGATCACCTTCCCCCTGGAGGCCCCCCGCACCGTGACCCTCGCCCTCCGGGACCTCGTGCCCACGGACCCGCCGATCACCCCGAACCTGCCCAAGCTGTTCTTCGAGGGGGTGCTCGGCCGGCTTGATATGGAGACCGGCAACCCCCAGGCGTAGACCCGCCCGGCGGCGGACCACCGGCGCGCCCTATCGCAGCGCCGAGATCACGTCGGTGTGGACGAAGTCCTCCCCCACGTACAGGAGCGTGTCCATCCGCTCGATCGCGAGCGCATAGGAAGAAGCAGTCGCCGTAGTTGAGGCGGGCGGGGGATCCAGAGCCCCGGCCGAATCTGCGGTGGGCGAGCCGCGCCATCTCCGCCTGGCGCACCGAGACAGGGATAATCTGCGGTGCGATCGCATCGACGATCACGTCCACCTGCTCGGCCGCAGCTGCTCCCATGCGCGCCGAGGCGATTCCCAGCTCCACCCACGTTGCCGCAGACATAGCGCACTCCTCCGCAGCCATCAGGTGTGCCAGGTCCTCCCATCCCGGCTCGCGAAGTGCCACAGCGATCAGGGCGGAGGTGTCGATCACCATACCGGCAGCCCCGATTCGTCATACATGCTGTCGGTTGCCATCCGTGCACCGGCCCTGTACTCCGGGGACTCCCGGATGGTCCGTTGCGCCTCCTCGATCGAGCGGAACAGGTTCCTGCGCCGCAACTCGTGCGGGTCCTCACCGTGCTCCTGAAGCAGCCTCACCAGCGCCTCCTCCACGGCACCAGTCATGGTCTTCCCGGTGATCCGCGCGGCCTCCCGCGCGAGGTCGTAGACCCGCTCGTTCTTGATATTGAGGCTCATGGCACAAATTCTACCTTTGGCGGTTCTACTATTTCTACCACCTCGCCCGGGTGTGGAAGGCGCAACTCAGGACAACCACCGACCGGGGCGGCTGGTTAGCGTCGTCGTCGTAGGGAAACGAAACGAGAGGCAGGACCATGAGCACACTCGCCACGTACATCGCCTTCCACGGCAACGCCAAGGAGGCCTTCGAGTTCTACCGCGATACGTTCGGCGGCGAACTCCAGATCCTCACCTACGGGGACATGCCCTCGATGGAGGGCATGCCGTTCGAGCCCGATCCGGCCGCGGTGGCACACGCCGTCCTCACCCTCGACGGCGGGGTGATCGCCGGTGGTGACGCCATGCCTGGCGAGCAGTACGCGGTCAAGGACACCGTCTACTCGCTCCTCTACACGCTCGACAGCGCGGAGCACGCTCGTGAACTGATCCGGAAGATCGTGGACGCCGGCGGCGAGGTCAACATGCCGTTCGAGCTCGCCCCGTGGGGCGGCTACTACGGCCAGGTGTTCGACCCGTTCGGCGTGATGTGGGCCTTCGACGTCGAGGCCCCCGAGGCATAGGCGCACGCCGGGCTTCGTGATCACCACGGTCGGGTCCACCGATGCGTGGGACGCCCTGGACGAGGAGGTGGACTGACAGGCCCACGACGACGCAGCCCACCCTTCGTACGGAGGGCGGGTTGCGTCGTCGTGTGGCTGGAGCGGGACGGGGTGGGGCGCTGGGCGCGTCCAGAGCCAGGCCGCGTACCCGAGGAGGACGGCCCCGACGGTCCCGTAGCAGGCCACAAATGCAGGGGTGGGGTGTACCGCGTGCAACACACACCAACGGCGCACCAAGTCCAGGGAAAATTCTGGAAAAATCCTGATTCGGCCCCAGTCCCTAGATTCCGCGGCCCAGAGCCCTTCCGTAGCCCCTGAACTGCGGCTTTACCGTGGAAAAGCCGGTGGCGGGGCTGGCGAGGAGACGTTAGGGTTTTCGGCAGGCGCGCCGGGAAGTCTGGTCGGCACTTGGTATTTGCTATCCGACCAGGAGACCCTCTGATGACGCGCACCCACTCACCCCCTGCCCACAGCCCGCCGCGTTTGGACGGGCTCTGGAGCAGGGGTGCTTCGTGAATCCGCTCCTCCTCGCAGTTCTCCTCGCGTGGGCCTCCGTGGCCCTGACCCCCCTCGCCGTGCGCCTCGCCGGACGATTCGCCGGCTGGCCGCTTGCCGGCCTCCTCCTCGCCCCGTTCGGGCTGGTGCTGGCTGCCCGCACCCAGGGCGTCACGGAGGCGCTCCTGCCGTGGATCCCCTCCTATGACGTGGCCCTCCGGCTCCGGCTCGACGGCCTCGGGTTCCTCTTCAGCGTGCTGATCCTGGTGATCGGCGCCGTGGTGCTGGTCTACTCCTCCTCCTACATCCGCGCGCCCCGCTCCCCCGGGTTCTACGCCCTCATGACCACCTTCGCCGCGGCGATGCTGACGCTCGTGGTGGCCGATGATCTGGTGGTGTTCTTCGTGGCGTGGGAGCTCACCACCCTCGCCTCCTACCTCCTCATCCTCCGCTCGGGGCCGGACGCGGTGGGTCCTGCCACGCGGACCCTCATGGTGACCGTGGCGGGTGGGCTCGCCCTGCTGGGCGCGGTGGCACTGATCGTGGTCCAGACCGGGACCACGCACCTCACCGCGGCCCTCGAGAGCCCCGCCTGGGTGGAAAACCCCACGTTCGCGGGGGCCACGGCCGTGCTCGTGGCAGTGGCTGCCATGACCAAGTCGGCCCAGTTCCCGTTCCACTCCTGGCTCCCCGATGCCATGGAGCCGGCAGGTCTCCCGCCCGAGGAGAGGGGCGATGACAATGATTGAGTTCGGCCGCTCCCAGCGCAGGTGGTTAGGAGAGCGGTACCGGTGGGGCTCTGCATCCCACACGTCCAACCGGTTCGGGACCCAGTCGATCCATCTGCAGGTCTTCCCTCCGGGGATCCCCCCGGACTCGCGCCGCTACACCCGCCTCGCCCTCAGGTGGCCGCTTCTGGGGACCATGCTCGCGGTGCTAGCCGCGGTCCTGATCTCTGTGCTCACACCGATGCCGCTGGGGCTCACCATCCTCGTGGTGGCCCTGGCAGCCGGGTACGCGGGAGCCCTGCTGGCCATCGGCACAGCGCCCATCCGGCACCGGACGGCGCGCCTCACCGCGAAGCTCCCCGCCCTCCACCCGGAAGAGTCCGAGGTGGTCCGGTTCCAGGACGCCGCGCAACTCCTGGAGGGCTTGGAACTCGCCGAGGATGAGTTCGACGCCGGGAAGATCTCGTGGGACGAGTACCGCCGCGTCTGGCAGGCGGGGCACGAGCGGGTCAGTCGAGCAGGTGGTGCAGGAGCTCGGAGACGCGGCGCTTGACCTCATCCCGGATGGGGCGGACGGCCTCCACCCCCTGCCCTGCCGGGTCCTCGAGCACCCAGTCCTCGTAGCGCTTGCCCGGGTAGTACGGGCAGGTGTCTCCGCACCCCATGGTGATGACCACGTCCGAGGCCTCGACGGCCTCGGGGGTCAGGATCTTCGGGGTCTCGGCGGAGATATCGATCCCTTCCTCAAGGAGGGCATCACGGACGGCGGGGTTGATGGTGTCCGCCGGCGCGGAACCCGCGGAGCGCACCTCCACGGCACCACCGGAGAGGTGGTGGGTGTAGGCGGCGCCCATCTGGGAGCGGCCCGCGTTGTGGACGCAGACGAAGATGACGGAGGGCTTCTCGGGCATGGGGGCTCCTGTTCGTTGGCCTAGCGGACGGGGAGGGTGGGATCGCCCCGGAACAACCGGGGCGCGAGCCAGAGGGAGACGTACACGAGGCCCACGAGGACGGGGATTTCGATGAGGGGCCCCACCACGCCGGCGACCGCCTGGCCGGAGGTGATCCCGAACGTACCGATCGCAACC
>CAZTOM010000034.1:802-14245 GCA_964615555.1 uncultured Actinomycetaceae bacterium | reverse complement strand
AGCGTTCGACTGAAAATCGAAAGGTCACCGGATCGACGCCGGTCGGAGCCACCAGTCGAAGGCCCCGGGATGATCCCGGGGTTTTCGTGTTTCCCGGGAGCGTGGGCGGTGGGGCATCTTGGGGGCGGGGTGCCCGCGCCCCCGACCGGGGCGTTCGTGAGCGTGAGCAGGCGCCCACCCAGCAGGGGACCGCACGGCGCGGCAGGATGGGTCACAACGGCGACGTCGCCGCCTGACCGACACCTGAAGCGAGGAAGCCTCATGTCAACGAAGCTCTACATCAACGGCGAGTGGGTCGAGGGACACGGCACCCCGATCGACACCATCAACCCGGCCACCGAGGAGGTCATCGACTCCGTGGCGTCCGCCAGCACCGAGGACGTCGACGCGGCGGTCGATGCCGCCCGCGCGGCCTTCGACGACGGCGAGTGGACCGGGATGCTCCCCGCCCAGCGTGCGGGTGTCCTGTTCAGGGTGGCGGAGCTTATCGAGAAGCACGCAGACGATCTGGCAGCACTGGAGACCGAGGACCAGGGGCAGCCCCTGGGGATCTCGCAGATGGTCTCGGTGGGCGGTGCGGCCGAGCACTTCCGCTACTACGCGGGATGGGTCACCAAGATGCAGGGCTGGACCAATCCGATCTCCTTCCCGGAGACCTTCCACTACACGAAGCGCGAACCGATCGGCGTCAACGCCCTCGTGACTCCGTGGAACTTCCCACTCATGATCCTCGCGTGGAAGCTCGCCCCCGCCCTCGCGACCGGGAACACGGTCCTCATCAAGCCGTCCGAGGTGACACCGCTGACGGCGATCAGGCTCGTGGAGATCTGTGAGGAGGCCGGAATCCCGCCGGGGGTCGTCAACCTCGTGACCGGCGGAGCCGAGGTCGGAGACGCCCTCGCCCGCCACATGGGAGTCGACCACCTCTCCTACACCGGCTCCACCCACGTGGGGAAGCTCATCACGAAGGCATCGGCGGACTCGAACCTGAAGCGGCTCACCCTCGAGCTCGGCGGCAAGAACCCGTCGATCGTGTGCGCCGACGCGGACATCGACGCTGCCGTGGGCGGGAACATCGGCGGTGTCATGCTGAACTCCGGGCAGGTGTGTGCCGCCTACACCCGCGTCTACGTGGACGAGAAGCGCCACGACGAGTTCGCAGAGAAGATGGCCGGCGTCATGTCCTCCCTGCCCATGGGCCCGGGAACGGACGAGAACGCGCAGGTCACGCCCGTCGTTTCGGAGAAGCACCTCGGATACGTGCAGTCGATGGTCACGAAGGGCAGGGACGCCGGGGCCGAGGTGCTCACCGGCGGCGAGCGGGCCGACCGGCAGGGCTACTACATGTCCCCCACCGTCGTCACCGGCGTTGCCGACGACAACCCCCTCGTGCGCGACGAAGTGTTCGGCCCTGTCACTGCCATCCTCAAGTACGACGGAGAGGACGAACTCCGGGACATCCTGCGCCGGGCCAACGACTCCGACTTCGGGCTGGCCTCCACCGTGTGGACCCGGGACATCAAGAACGCCATGAAGATCTCCGACGGCCTGCGGGCGGGCGCCGTGTTCGTGAACATGCCCCCCATTCCCGATGCGGCGGCGCCCTGGGGTGGCTACAAGCAGTCCGGCTGGGGCCGGGAGATGGGCCCCTGGGCCCTGGACTGCTACACGGAGCTCAAGAGCGTCTGGCTCAACTACGGCTACTGATCCCCCAGCACGTCTCCTGCCACGCCGGGGTCAGGCGGTGAGATCCCCCAACCAGCGGTGGATTCGCTCCAACTGGTGGGCACCGCCTCCCTCGTGGCCGTTGAACGGGTACACCTCGATCTGTTTCTCCCCCGCATAGTGGTGGTAGGCCGCGTACACGGTCGACGGTGGCGTGGTCTGGTCCATCAGCCCCACGGAGAAGAGCCCGGGGGCAGTGGCTCTCGCAGCCATCGACATCCCGTCGAAGTAGGAGAGGGTGGCCATCACCTGTGAGGCCCGCCCCGGGTGCGCAGCGAGGTAGTCGGCCACCTCCTTGTAGGGATAGGCATCGGTGAGCCCTATCGCACGGGTGAAGTGGCACAGGAAGGGCACGTCGGCAGCGCATCCAGCGATGGGGATGCCCCGCCGCTGGGCCAGACCTGCGACAGCCAGCGCCAGGGCGCCGCCCTGGCTGCCGCCCGTGATGAACAGACGTGCAGGGTCGACCTTCTCGTGGCCGGCAGCGCCTTCGGCCAGGCGCACCGCATCGACGAACAGCCGCCGGTAGTAATACTGCTCCGGATCGAGGACACCAGCCGTCATCATCCCCGGGACACTCCCCGATGTGCGCAGCCCGGGGTCGTCGCTTCCGCTCCTGGAGCTACCGTTGCGCCAACCCTGGCCACGGGCGTCGATCACGAAGTGTGCGTACCCTCCGACAGCAAACGCAGTGTTCTCAAACGGCATTCCCCGGCCCATCGAGTAGCCGGTGTACTCCACGACCGCTGGCAGCCGCCCCTCGATCGCGCGGGGCAGGGTGAGCCACCCATAGACCCGGTGGCCGTCGAATCCCCGCCAGGTGATCTCGTACGCGTCGAGCACCCTGAGGTGGGTGTCGACCGGCTCGCACGTGAAGTCCAGCGGTCCCGAGCCGTACTCGGCGAAGGTGCGGTCCCAGAATTCGTCGAAATCTGCGGGCTCCTCGAGGGGAGGCGCGTAGTTCTGCAGCTCAGCCAGCGGGAGGTCGAAGAACGCCATGGGGTCATCCTATGGAGACCGAGGGAACGAGTACTCGGCCCTCTCCCACCTCGCGCACATCCCCGGTGAGCCGGAAGGAGCCCACCAGCGGGTGGTCCTCACTGCTCGCGCCGACCCTCAGCTCCATGGCTCCGGGCTCGACGATGCGAGTGAGCTCCAATCCGGTGAAGCTCATCAGGTCGGTGTGCAGGGCGAACGTGACCTTCCGTGACTCGCCTGGTTCGAGCCGAACCTTCGCGTATGCCACGAGTTGCTTCAGTGGCCTGACGACCTGACCCGTGAGGTCCGCCAGGTAGGCCTGGACGACCTCGGCGCCCGCCCGGTCCCCGGTGTTGGTGACCGTGGCCGTGGCGCGCAGCTCGCCGTCGGTCGGCACCTCCTCGGCGGAGAGCCGGAGGTCGGTGATGTCGAAGGTGGTGTATGACCGGCCGTGACCAAACGGATAGAGAGGCCGGGGGTCGAGGTTCGACACGCCGTCGGAGAACCAGCCCAACGGGGGGGAGATGTACGTGCCGGGCTGGCCACCGGGGTGGTCGGGAATCCCCACGGGCAGTTTGCCGCTCGGGTTGATCCGCCCTGACAGCACCCCCGCGATGGCAGACCCGCCCTCAACGCCGGGCATGAATGCCTGCACCACGGCGGCAGCGCGTCCAGCGAAGGCGCCCAGCGAGTAGGGGCGCCCCGAGATGACCAGGAGCACCGTGGGAGTCCCGGTGTCGAGGATGGCGTCGACGAGATCCGCTTGGATGCCGGGGAGACGGAGGTCCACGGAGTCACAGCCCTCGCCGGAGGTACCCTTGCCGAACATTCCGGCCTTGTCTCCGACCGCGACCACCGCCACCTCGGAGTTCTTGGCAGCCTCGACCGCGGCGGCAATGCCCGAAGGGTCGGGGTCGAGGATCCCCACTCCCGGCTCGACGCGAATCACGGCGTCGGCGAATTCGGCACGCATCGCATCGGCCAGGTCGGTCATCTCGAGGCCCGTGTCCAGATCGGGATGCCGCTCCAGGACATGGTTGGGGAAGGAGTAGCACCCGAGGAACGTCAGGGCGTTGGACGCCGTGGGGCCGACGAGTGCGATGGTGGAGGCACGCAGCGGCAGCACTCCGCCGTCATTTGCTGCGAGCACGATCGAGCTCTCCGCGACGCGACGCGCAATGTCCCGGTTCCGCTCACTGTCCAGGTCGATCGCGGTGCCGGCGTTGGCCGGGTCCCATCCGTCGTCCAGGAGGCCGAGGGTGGCCTTCTGCCGCAGCACGCGACGCGCTGCCTCGCGCACCTCGGCCTCGGTGAGCAGACCGCGCCTGACCGCCTCCTCGACGTGTGCGAAGGCCCCGGTCTCGGGTAGTTCGACGTCCATTCCCGCTCGCATGCTGAGTGCCCCCGCCTCGGTGAGATCGTCAACGACACGGTGCATGGCGTGCAGGAAGCTCACCGACCAGTAGTCCGAGACCACCGTGCCCTCGAAGCCCCATCGCTCCCGGAGGACGCGGGTGAGCAGGTGGCGGCTGGCGGTGGCGGGCACGCCGTCGATATCCGAGTAGGAGTTCATCACGCTCGCGACGCCCTCGCGGACGGCCATCTCGAACGGCGGGAGGAGGATGTCCTCGAGTTCCCGCGTGCCCATGCTCACCGGGGCGTGGTTACGGCCAGCGCGCGAGGCGGAGTACCCCACGAAGTGCTTCAGTGTGGCGAACACGCCTGCCTGCTGGAGCCCGCGGACGTAGGCCGTCCCCAGGGTACCCACGAGCAGTGGGTCCTCCCCGATGGTCTCCTCCACGCGGCCCCACCGGTAGTCACGCACGACGTCCAGGAGCGGGGCGAGCCCCTGGTGGACGCCGAGCGCCGCCATGTCCTCGCCGATGGCGGAGGCCATCTCCTCGATCAGCTCCGGATCGAACGTGGCTCCCCAGGCGATCGCGGTCGGATAGACGGTGGCCTGCCACGCGGTGAGGCCCGTGAGGCACTCCTCGTGCGCAATGGCCGGAATGCCAAACCGGGAATGCTCCATCACCTGCTCCTGGAACTCTGCGAGATTGCGGACGCCCTCCTCCACGCTCACCGGGGCGCTGCCGAAGACCCGGGTGAGGTGGCCGAGGCCGTGACGACTGACCTCCTCGAATTCGGAGCTCGACATCGCCGACTCCATCGGTGCGACCTCGCCGCTCCCGTCCTTGCGCTCTTTGGGGCGGGGCCAGAACGCTCCGAGCTGACCTGCCATCTCGGCCAGCGTCATCTCGTCCAGAAGGGCGTCAACCCGTTCGTCGAGCGGTTGATCGGCATCTGCCCAGGGCTTCATCGTGTGCTCCATCGTGGTCTCGTATCGGTGGCTGTCCTCGGTGGCACCGTCGCCGCCGGGAGGTTGTGCTGTGGGCTGTGGCGTCATGCCATCATCCAATCCTCGGCCGCCACGTCGTCACGGCGGCCCTCGCCGGCGGCGGGTTCCACGGGCCCGACGACGGCGAAACTCGCGGGCCGGACGGCAGCGTCCAGATCATCCATGCTTCCCATCCTGCCTCGCACCAGACGTGGGAGTGCGGTTATCCCAATGAGTTACGAAAACGTTACCGAGAACGTTTGACATGATACCGTCTGAGCGCCATGGTGGAGTCACGGCACCGAACCACTGCTGTGAAAAGTCAATGACGACTGAGAGGAACCCCCGATGAAAAAGGCCCTCATAGGAACCGCCGTAGCCGCATTGTTGCTGAGCGCGTGCGGGGGTGGCACCGCCCCCGATCCAGCTCCCCCGGCGGGTGAGACCGCCGGCGTCACCTCTGAGGCCCCGGACACCGGCGGCGAGCCCGTAACCCTGAGCTTCTGGCACAACGCCACCACAGGTCCCGGCAAGGCGTACTGGGAGGAGGTCACCGAAGCGTTCACCCAGGAGAACCCGCACGTCACATGGGACATCCAGGTGATCCAGAACGAGGACATGGACGGTCGCCTCCAGACCGCACTCAACTCGGGCGACGCTCCGGACCTCTTCATGGCCCGCGGCGGCGGAAAGCTCGCGGACATGGTTGCTGCGGACCAGATCATGGACATCACGGACGTGATCTCGGATGAAACCCGCGCCGCCTACGGAGAGGCGGTGGTGAACACCTTCAACATCGACGGCAAGATCTATGGTCTCCCCACCTCGATCCTGCCCGGAGGCATCTACTACTCCAAGGACCTCTTCGAGGAGGCCGGCATCGATGGTACGCCCACGAACATGGCCGAGCTCAACGATGCGGTCGCCAAGCTGAAGGACGCCGGCTTCGAACCGATCGCACTGGGCGGCAAGGACGCCTGGCCGGCAGCGCACTGGTACTACTTCTTCGTGCTGCGCGAGTGCAGCGAGGACGTCCTCAACAAGGCAGCCGAACTGGACTTCTCTGACCAGTGCTGGCTCACTGCGGGCCAGAGCCTCAAGGAGTTCGCGGACACCGAGCCCTTCAACCGGGGCTTCCTCACCACCTCCGCCCAGCAGGGCGCAGGTAGCTCGGCGGGCATGATCGCCAACCACCAGGCCGGCATGGAACTCATGGGCGCCTGGAACCCCGGCGTGATCGCGTCGTTGACTCCCGATGAGGAGCCGCTGCCGGACCTCGGCTGGTTCCCATTTCCCGCGATCGAAGGCGGAGCGGGCGACCCGAGCGCCATGATGGGCGGAGCCGACGGCTACTCCTGCCACAAGACGGCCCCCGTCGAGTGCGCCGAGTTCATGAACTTCTACGCGAACCAGGCAAACCAGGAAGCCTACGCGGAGGCGTTCAACACGCTGCCCGCCAACTCGGACGCCGCCGGCATCATCGAGGATCCCGCCCTCAAGGACATCCTCGAGGCCTACTCCAGTGCCGCGTACATGACCGTCTGGCTGGACACCCTCCTCGGCCAGAACGTCGGTAACGCGCTGAACGCCGGAGTCGTCAACATGCTGGCCGGTCAGGGCACACCCGAGGACATCGTCTCCTCGGTGGAGTCCGCCGCCGCCAAGGGCTGACCGAGGCCAGCCGTGACTGGCACCACCACGACCGCTCGGGTCGGCGCCCCCGCGTCGCCGACCCGAGCCGTCCGGCGACGCGGGACAACCCCGGACTGGCGAAAACGGGGTGAGATCCTGCTTCTGGCGGGCCCCGCCGTCATCGTCTTCGTAGGGTTCGTCATCTTCCCCGTCTTCATGGCGGCGTACTACGGCTTCTTCCGCTGGCGCGGGTTCGGTCCCCCGACCGATTTCATCGGCCTGAGGAACTACGTCACGATCCTGACGGATCCGTTGTTCCTGAACGCGCTCCAACACAACGCATTCATCGTCGTGATGTCCCTGGTCATCCAGGGCCCCGTCGCCATCGGGTTCGCACTGCTGCTGAACCAGCAGATCAAGGGCCGCTCCACGATCCGGGTACTCATCTTCGTGCCCTACGTCATCGCCGAGGTGATCGTCGGTACCGGCTGGAGCCTCCTGCTGCAGACCACGGGAGCGCTCAACAGCCTCCTGGAGAAGATGGGCCTGGGGGCATTACAGAACGACTGGATCGCCAACCCGCGGATCGCGATCTGGACGCTGATGTTCATCATCAGCTGGAAGTACATCGGGTTCGCGGTCATCCTGATGCTCGCCGGCATGCAGGGCATTCCGGACGAGTTGTATGACGCGGCCGCCGTCGACGGGGCGTCGTACTGGCAGATCCAGCGTTCGATCACGCTGCCGTTGTTGGCACCCACGATCCGGATCTGGGCCTTCCTCTCCATCATCGGATCGCTCCAGTTGTTCGATCTCGTCTACATCATCTGGGGCCAGTACGTCGCCGACACGGCCGGTACCTCCACGATGGCCACCTACATGGTCCGGGAGGGTCGTCTGGCCGGCAACTACGGCTACGGCAACGCCGTCGCCGTGGTCATCTTCCTCATCTCGTTGGTGATCGCCCTGACGTACCAGCGTTACGTGCTCCGGCGCGACACCGAAGGGGCCCTCACCGAGAAGCCCGGGAAGGAGCAGAACTGATGTCGCAGACCGCTCTGGCACGCCGGGCCTTCCGACGCCCACGGGGCGGCACGCGGCACTCGCCGAAGGTCCCCTGGGGCAGTCCCACCGTCTACCTGGTCGCCACCGTCCTGATCGCCATCTGCGTCCTGCCGGTGCTCTACATCATTCTCGGCGGATTCCGGAGCAACTCGCAGATCACGACCGATCCGGCGGGTCTACCCGACCCGTGGGTCTTGGAGAACTACACCAACGTGCTGACCGCCGGCACGTTCTGGACACAGTTCCGGAACTCTGCGATCTCCGCCAGCCTGACGACGGCAGGGTGCGTCGCCCTCGCCCTGGCGGCCAGCTATGTGATCGCCCGCTATGACTTCCGCGGGCGCAACGCGCTGTTCTCGCTCTTCGCCGCCGGGTTGATGTTCCCGCTGACAGTCGCCATCACGCCGCTGTACATCCTGATCCGGAGCCTGAACCTGACTGACAGCCTGGCCGGCATCATCCTCCCTCAGATCGCGTTCGCGCTCCCGGTCACCGTGATCATCCTGGTCCCGTTCCTACGGGCGATCCCCAAGGAGCTCGAGGAGGCGGCCGCGATCGACGGCGCGGGGCGCCTCGGATTCTTCTTCCGCATGGTGTTGCCGCTCTCGCTGCCCGGTGTCATCACCACCGGAATCCTCGCGTTCGTCGGTGCCTGGAACAACTACATGCTCCCGCTGTTCATCCTCAGTAGCCCGGACAAGTACACCCTTCCCCTCGGTGTGCAGGCCTTCGCGTCACAGCACTCCGTGGACACGGCAGCGGTGTTGGCGTTCACCTCACTGTCGATGCTGCCCGCGCTGCTGTTCTTCAGCATCTTCGAGCGCCGCATCGTGGGAGGACTCACCGGCGCGGTCAAGGGCTGAGACCGCGCTGTCGCCCGGTAAAGTCTGCCGATGAGAGGGGACCTGATGCAGCGAGTCACTATCACCGATGTCGCCCGGGCGGCCGGTGTGTCAGTGTCGACGGTCTCCAAGGTCACCAACGACCGCGACGGCATCGCGCCTGCCACGCAGGAGCGCGTCCGGCAGGTCATCGACGAACTGGGGTACGTCGGCAACATCGGCGCGCAGTCGCTCCGTGCTCGCCGCACCGGCGTGGTGGGCGTGTTGGTCAGTCAGTTCGAGCCGTACTCGGCGGAGATCCTCAAGGGCGTGGGCTCGGCTGCGGAGGGCACGGATCGCGAGATCATGGCCTGGGCCGGCGCGTCGCACAACCCACACGCACCCACGGGATGGGAACGGAAACTCCTCGGGAGGCTGGCGGGCAGCCTCATCGACGGAGCGATCATCGTGACCCCCAGCGTGGAGGCGCCCCCGGGGCGGTTCCCCGTCGTGGCAGTGGATCCGCAGCGCCTCGATCGGACCAGGCCCGCAGTCTGCGTCGACGACGAGGGTGGGATCAGGTCGGCAGTAGACCACCTCGTGGGACTCGGTCACACCCGTATCGCCTACCTCGGTGGCCGCGACGATCTCGCCTCCGCCGCCCTACGAGAGCAGGGATTCCGTGCGGCGATGCAGGATGCAGGAATCGTTCCCGACGAACAGCTCATTCAGGTTGGCGACTACACGGCCGTCGGAGCGGCAACACCCGCGGCCGCGATCCTGGACCATCCAGACCGGCCCACTGCGGTCGTCGCCGCCAATGACGTCTCTGCGTTGCAGGTGATGTTCGACGCGCGGGCGCGTGGCCTCAGTGTCCCCGGAGACGTATCGATCGTCGGATTCGACGACGTACCCGAGGCCTCCCGCGCGATCCCCGGCCTGACGACCGTCGCCCAGCCCCTCCACGCCATCGGTTCCACCGCCTTCGGCATGCTGTTGGACCTCCTGGCGGGGAGGGACATCGACGAACTACAACGTCGGCTGCCCACCCAGCTCATCGTGCGCGGCTCCACGGCTCCGCTTGCCGGTGGCAGGAGCTCCTGACCACGGGAGCTGGGTCTGGGGTCCATCTGAGCCGACGGTATCGCCCACAACGAATTGGAGCACGATGCGCGCCACACTGAAGATCGATCCGGCCTTCGCGATCGGACCCGTGCGACGGCGCACCTTCGGGTCCTTCGTCGAGCACCTCGGCCGCGCCGTCTACACGGGAATCTACGAGCCCGACCACCCCTCGGCCGATGGAGACGGCTTCCGACGGGACGTGCTGGATCTCATCCGCGAACTGGGCGTCTCCACTGTGCGCTACCCGGGCGGGAACTTCGTCTCCGGCTACCGGTGGGAGGACGGCGTCGGCCCGGTCGCGGACCGCCCGAAGCGCCTCGACCTTGCCTGGCACTGCCTCGAACCCAATGAGTTCGGTACAGACCAGTTCATGGCGTGGGCAAGGAAGGCCGGAGTCGAGCCGATGATGGCCGTCAACCTCGGGACCCGCGGCCCGCTTGAGGCGATGGACCTGGTCGAGTACTGCAACGTGGTGGGTGAGTCCCACTGGGCGCAGAGACGGGTCGCCAACGGTGCGGTCGAACCGTACGGGGTCAGGATGTGGTGCCTGGGGAACGAGATGGACGGCCAATGGCAGATTGGCCACAAGACCGCCCAGGAGTATGGGCGGACAGCCGCTGAGACCGCGCGCGTGATGCGCATGATCGATCCTGACCTCGAACTGATCGCATGCGGGTCTTCCGGTCGGAACATGCCCACCTTCGGCGAATGGGAGCGCGTCGTCCTCTCCGAGGCCCACGACCAGGTGGACATGATCTCCGCACACGCCTACTACTGGGAGAAGGAGTCCGGGCTGCAGGAGTTCCTGGTCAGCGCGGAGGACATGGACCGATTCATCTCCGAGGTCGGCGCGGTCATCGACTCGGTTGCCGCCGCCAGGAAGAGCACCAAGGAGATCGGCATCTCCTTCGACGAATGGAACGTCTGGTACATCGATCGGGACCCGTCCAAGCCCCCAACCGGCGACGACTGGCCCGTGGCACCCCGCCTGCTCGAAGACCAGTACTCGGTGGCCGATGCCGTAGTCGTCGGGAACCTCATCATCTCGCTTCTGAGGAACACGGACCGCGTCTGGTCGGCCAATCAGGCCCAACTGGTCAACGTCATCGCCCCGATCATGACCGAGCCGGGGGGTCCCGTCTGGCGGCAAACGACCTTCCACCCCTTCGCACTGACATCCGCGCACGCCCGTGGTGAGGTGCTTCGGGTCGTCATCGACGGCCCGACAATCGAATCAACCCAGTTCGGTGCCGTGCAGGCAGTCGACGCCGTCGCCACGTGGAGCGACGACGCGGCCAGTCTCTTCGTCGTCAATCGTCACGTCGCCCAGAGCATCTCGGCATCTGTCGAGGTTCCTGCAGGTTGGTCACTCGAGGAAGCGGTCACGCTGCACCATGAGGACCACAACTGGAAGGCGAGTGCACACGAGGACTCGAGCTCGGCCGTCTGGGTGAACGAGTCTACGCGGCTTGACGGCACCAATCTCACCGTCGATCTGCCGCCCGTTTCGTGGACGATGGTGCGGCTCACGCGTCCCTGATCCCCAAGTCACGCACAGTGCCCCGGTGCGGACGCTGCAGCCGGAGGGAGTACCCTCGAAATATGTTCCTCCTCCTCGTTGACCCCCACACGGGAGAGACAACGCCCGCTGACCTGGGGACCCCACTGCTAGCCGCCGACGACCTCTCCGCCATCCGCGGGGATGGGATTTTCGAAGCCGCCCTCCTCCGGGACGGCGAGATCCGCGCCCTCGACCTCCACCTCCGCCGGTTCGCCAACTCGGCGCGCCTCATGGACCTGAAGGGCGCCTCGACCGAGGTCTGGGAGCCCGCTCTCCGCGAGGCCGCCACCGCCGCCGCCGATCCCGGCGGGGACCGTATCATCCGCTGGTTCCTCTCCCGAGGCCGCGAGGGGGAGGACATCCCCCGCGGGTGGATCATCGTGGGTCCCGTCCCCCAGTCGACCCTCGACGAACGCGAGAACGGACTATCGACAGTCACACTCACCCACGGAACACCCGCAGGGATCAGCAACGAAGCGCCGTGGCTGCTGATCGGAGCGAAGTCGCTCTCCTACGCCGTCGCCCTCGCCGCCACCCGCTTCGCCCAGGCCCGCGGTGCCGGCGACGCCATCTACCTGACAACCGACGGCTTCATCCTCGAGGCCCCCCGCGCGAACGTCATCATCGCCCGCGGCCGGACGCTGCTCACGCCCGACCCCGACCTGGGGCTCCTCCACGGCACCACGCAACAGTTCCTCTTCGAGAGGGCGACGGCGGCCGGTTGGGACTGCCGGTACGCGCGCCTCCGTTGGGAGGACCTGTTCGAGAACGACGGCGTCTGGCTGGTTTCGTCCACGCGCATGGCCGTCCGCGTGCACACCATCAATGGGACGCCGATCCACATGGAGCCCGAGCTCGAGCGGGAGATCCGGGACCTCATGGCCTGACCCTGGCGCCCGCAGGGACAGCGCGGGAGGGCCCCGAGGATTCACCTGGCCGACGAACTTGCAGACCCAGACCTTGTCTCCGCCAGTGAGCTCCTCCTCGGTGCCCTCCGGGGTGGCCATGGCGGCACCGACCGGGATGAACAGGGCAACCGCAGTCGCGGCGGCGCCAGTGATCAGACGCTTCATGCATTCCTCCAATGCGTTCGTAACTCGACCTACCACTGGCCCCTCCGGCTCAAAGCACCGGGCGCGGCGAGCGGCCGAATCGTCGTCCTCGGAGCGTCTAACGCCCACTTTGGCGCCATTGCACAGTTAATCCACAGATGCCGGGCATGTCACAACCCCCGCGAACCACCCACCCACACACGGCCAGCCACTCCCCGCGTGCTCCACCGGCCGCTCCCCGAGTACCCACCACCCACTCCGCCACCGCGGGTGACCAGCACCTTAACCCTTTTGTACCACCTGCGGCGGGGGATGCAGGTCCGAACCCCTCAGGTCACGTGGTGGACGCACGTGAGCCGGTGGCGGGGGACATCGCTAGACTCCGGAGCGGAATCCAGCCGCTTGAGGAGGCCGTATGTCGGAGACCGTGCACACCCCGGACACCGTGGAGCACGCAGCCGAGACCCCCGACCTCGAACTGCCCTACCGCGAACTGGGCCTGAAGGACGACGAGTACCAGATGATCGTTGACCTGCTCGGACGTAGGCCCACGGCCGCCGAGCTGGCCATGTACTCGGTGATGTGGTCCGAGCACTGCAGCTACAAGTCCTCCAAGATCCACCTCAAGCAGTTCGGCCAGAAGACCACGGATGCGATGCGCCGCCACCTCCTGGTTGGCATGGGGCAGAACGCCGGAGTGGTGGACATTGGCGATGGCTGGGCCGTCACCTTCAAGGTGGAGTCCCACAACCACCCGAGCTTCGTGGAGCCCTACCAGGGCGCGGCCACGGGCGTGGGGGGCATCGTGCGCGACATCCTCGCGATGGGCGCCCGCCCGGTGGCGGTGATGGACCAGCTCCGCTTCGGGGACATCGACCACCCGGACACGGCCCGGATCGTGAACGGCGTGGTGGCCGGTATCTCCGGCTATGGCAACTGCCTGGGCCTGCCCAACATTGGCGGTGAGACAGAGTTCGACCCGGCCTACCAGACCAATCCCCTCGTCAACGCTCTCGCGGTGGGCGTGCTGCGCGCGGACGAGATCCACCTCGCCAACGCCTCCGGTGTGGGGAACAAGGTGATCCTGTTTGGTGCCCGCACGGGCGGGGACGGGATCGGCGGCGCCTCCATCCTCGCCTCCTAGGC
>CAZTOM010000034.1:0-792 GCA_964615555.1 uncultured Actinomycetaceae bacterium | reverse complement strand
TCGCGACTTCGTCCCGGTGGTCGACCCGTTCATGTTGTAGCTCATCTTCGACCGCTTCATGGAGCTGTTCGCCGCCCGCGTGGTGGAGGCCATCCAGGACCTCGGCGCCGCCGGGATCTCGTGCGCCACCTCCGAGCTGGCCGCGAACGGCAACTCGGGCATGCACGTGCACCTGGAGAACGTGCTCCTGCGCGACCCCACGCTCACGGCCGGCGAGATCCTCATGTCCGAGTCCCAGGAGCGGATGATGGCGATCGTCTCCCCGGAGAACCTGGACCGCTTCCTCGAGATCACGGGCAAGTGGGAGGTGGAGACCGCGGTGATCGGCGAGATCGTGGAGGGCGGCCGCCTCACCATCGACCACCACGGCCACCGGATCGTGGACGTGGACCCCAAGACCGTTGCGATCGACTCGCCCACCTACGACCGCCCCTACGCCAAGCCGGCGTGGCAGGACGAGCTGAACGCAGACGCGGCCGAGAAGCTGCCCCGCCCGTCCAGGGAGGACGAGCTACGGGAGCAGGTGCTCGCCGTCGTGACCTCACCGAACCTGTCCTCCACGGCGTGGATCACAGACCAGTACGACCGCTACGTCATGGGCAACACGGCACTCGCCCAGCCCGACGACGCGGGCGTGGTCCGCGTTGACGAGCTGAGTGGGCTCGGGGTGGCCATCTCGGCAGACGCGAACGGCCGCTTCTCGAAGCTCGACCCGTACGCGGGTGCGCAGGCGTCCCTGGCGGAGGCCTACCGCACCGTGGCCACCGTGGGCGCGCGCCCCCTCGCGATCTC
>CAZTOM010000033.1:13056-14400 GCA_964615555.1 uncultured Actinomycetaceae bacterium | reverse complement strand
CCGGCGGACCGTGGGCATCACCCGGCCCACCACCACCCCCACGAGCACGGCCGCCACGATGGTGCCCTCGCGGACCCCGCGCAGCTCACCCCACACCACGAGCGCGAACACCACCGCGGTGGCAACGAGGGTGGAGTCGAAGATGATCTTCATCCGCGAGAACTCGATGGGGAGGACCTTGGTGAGGGCCACCACGGTGCCGTCGCCGGGGAGGTAGGTGAGGCGGGGCGCCACCTGGAGTGCCACCCCGATCCCGAGCACCACCGAGCCGAGCAGCGTCTGGCCGAGCTGGAGCGGGTAGGCGGCGGGATCGAACATGGGGGTGATCCACATGCCCACGTCCACGAAGAACGAGAACGCGAGCCCGGAGACCAGTTGCAGCAGTTGCACGGGCTCGTAGCGCCCGCGCAGCAGCAGGATCTGGAAGACCACAAGTCCCACGAGCATCGCGTACGTGTACTGCCCGAACGTCCACGTGCCCCACAGGGACACCACGTACGGCGGGGCGGAGATGGGCGAGGTGCCCAGGTGCGCGCGCGTGGTGAGGGCGATCCCGATCGCCATTACGAACAGGCCGAACAGGAGCACGAGCGCCCGGCGCACCACGTTGCCCACATCGGGGCGTTCGGGGTGGCCGGGCTGCTGGTGCATGGGGGAATCCTGCCACGCGCGGCCAGCGCGGGGCGGGAGCGCCCAGCGGGCGGGAGCCCTCCGCAGGCAGTGGCGCGCTCAGCGGGCGGGAGCCGGCAGCACGCCGGCGCCGAACACGTACGAGCGCCTGGCGGAGGCCGGCGCGGTGCTTAGCTCAGAGCCTCGAGCGCGGCGTCGTAGTCCGGCTCCTGGCCGATCTCCGGCACCATCTCGGTGTAGACCACCTTGCCGTCCTCGTCCACCACCACCACGGAGCGGGCCAGCAGGCCGGCCAGCGGGCCGTCGTTCATGGTGACGCCGAACTGCTCCCCGAAGTCCGAGCGGAACGCGGACCCGGTGACCAGGTTCTCGATCCCCTCGGCCTCGCAGAAGCGGCCGTGGGCGAAGGGCAGGTCCTTGGAGACGCCCACCACGGTGGTGTTGTCCATCCCCGCGGCGAGCTCGTTGAACCGGCGCACGGAGGCGGCGCACACGCCCGTGTCAATGGACGGGAAGATGTTGAGGACCACGCGGCGGCCCGCGTAGTCGGCGGAGGAGACCGCCGCCAGGTCCGAGCCCACGAGCTCAAACGTGGGAGCGTCGGATCCCACTGCGGGGAGCTCACCGGACGTGGTGACGGGGGTACCGCGGAACGTGATATCAGCCATGCCCCCAGCCTTGCACCGCAGCGCCGCCCCCGCCACCCCTGCCCGC
>CAZTOM010000033.1:9506-12956 GCA_964615555.1 uncultured Actinomycetaceae bacterium | reverse complement strand
GTGCGGACCCCCAGGACCACCTGCACGTCCTCGATGGTCCCGTCCCGGCGGACCACGCCCACCACGGCGTTCTCGCCGGGGGTGCGCTCGCGCAGGAGGGCGGCGAGCGTGCTCGCGAACGCCACGGGCTGGCCGTCGAGGGAGGTGATGACGTCCCCGATCTCGAGCCCCGCCACGCGCGCGGCGCCGCCGTCGATGAAGCGGACGATCTCCAGGCCTTCCACCTGCTGGGTCTCAGGGCCGGAGCCGCGCCGCTCGTCCTCGCGTGCCACCACCGTGACGATCCCGAGCGAGGCCGTGGGGCCCACGATCGTGCCGTCCACCGCGCGTCCGGCCCGGATGTCCTCCACCACTGCGAGCGCATCCGCGATGGGCACCGCGAACCCGTCCGGGTCCGGCGTGGAACTGCCGATCACCACGAGGCCCACCACCTCGTCGTCCGCGTTCAGGAGCGGTCCGCCGGAGTATCCGGCCACCACGCTCGCCGACGTCCGCACCAGCGAGTCCATCCGCTGGGCGGGGCTGCCGTCGTCGGTGGCAACCCACGCCCACTCGTCCAGCGAGGTGATGGTGCCGTGCGCCTCGGAGAGGTAGCCCTGCCCGTGCGCGTTGCCCACCACGCGGGCGGGTTCGCCCACCACCACGCCATCGGCATCGATGGTGACGGTCTGGAAGTCCGTGCCGGGCTCAACCATCCGCAGGAGCGCCACATCGCGGGCGTGGTTGTAGCCGACGAGCTCCAGTTCGTACCAGGAGCCGGTGGCCGGATCGAGCGCGTGCACCGCGGTGGACCCCTCCACCACGTGATACGCCGTGAGCACCTCCCCCTCAGCGGTGAGCGCCATCCCGGTGCCCGTGTAGATCTGCGGCCCGGCCTCCCCCTCCAGCACCAGCACGCCGTGGGTGGGACTCGTCTCCGGCGCCGGCGGCTGCGTGGTGGACACCGCCGGCCGCGCCCGCGGGCCTTCCCGCCCCTGCCACAGTTGCGGCAGCCCCGTGGCGATCCCCACCAGCGAGATGATCAGTCCCAGCGCCAGCGCGCCGGACATGAGCGCATCCCGACGACGGCGCCGCCTCCTCCCCTCGCGCTCCTCCGGCACCTCCGGTTCCCCGGCCTGGGGCCAGGGGTGGGCGGGTGGTCCGCCGGGTGCGGCTCGCGGCCAGTCCCAGGGGTGGGCGGGTGGTCCGCCGGGTGCGGCTGGCGGGGCTTCCGGGCGACGGCGCTCCCCCCAGTCCCCGGAGCTCACCCCGGCGCTGGGCTGGGGTGCGTAGGCGGACAGCGGTGGATAGGTGGGTCCCACCCGGGTACCCAGCGAACTGGCCGCGTAGTCCGTGAGCGGCGTGGCGGGATGCGGGGGCGGACTGGGAGCGTAGGGCTCGGGGAACGGCCCGGCGGGGAGCTCGGCGCCCAGGGCGCTCTGCTGGTAACTGGGCGCGCCCTCTCCTCGCCCGGGCCCAGTGGGATCCGGGGCGCCGCGGGGCGGGCCACTACTCACGCCCCGAGTCTCGCACCCGCGCCCCCCACTGGCGAGCCGCTGGTGGGCGGACAACGCGCAGACGAGGGCGGATTGCGCGCGGACGAGGGCGGATTGCGCGCGGACAGCGCGCGGTAGCAAACAGAGGGCGGACGGATAGTGGGCCGGACGCGGGTACATCCCTTGCGCGCCCGGGACGTAGGCTGACCGCTATGACGCAGTTGGAGAGCAACGTGACGGACGTGGCGCTCATCTTCGAGGGTGGCGGAATGCGTGCCGCGTACACCTCCGCCGTGGTGGCGGAGATGATCGCGCAGGAAATCTTCATCGATTACGTGGCTGGTATCTCCGCCGGCTCCTCCAACACGGTCAACTACGTCTCCCGGGATCCGATCCGGGCGCGGCGCTCGTTCGTGGAGATCGCGGCCGACGGCCGGTTCGGGGACATGCGGACGTGGGTGCGCGGCAAGGGCCTGTTCAATGCCCACTGGATCTACCAGGAGACCTCCGCGCCCGGCCAGGTGCTCCCCCTCGACTTTGCCACCTTCCAGGCGAACCCAGCGCAGGTACGTATCGGGGCGTTCCGCGCCGACGACGGCGAGCAGGTCTGGTTCACCAAGGACAGCATGCGCGAGCTCGCCGATCTGCTGGTGGCCGTCCAGGCCTCCTCCACCATGCCGATCCTCATGCCCCCGGTGCGGATCGGGGAGCACACCTTCGTGGATGGCGCACTCGGCCCCTCCGGCGGGATCGCCCTGGACGTGGCCAAGGCGGACGGGTTCGAACGGTTCCTGGTAGTCCTCACCCAGCCGCGCACCTTCACCAAGAAGCGCACCCGGTTCCCCGAGGCCTACCGCCGGGTGTTCCGGAAGTTCCCCGCCGTGGCCGACTCCCTCATCACCCGCCACGACCGCTACAACGAGACCCGCGAGGAGCTCCTCCAGCTCGAGTCGGAGGGGAAGGCCCTCCTCTTCCTCCCAGAGACCATGCCGGTCACGAACGGGGAGCGGTCGGTGCCGAAGCTCGCTGCCGCGCACGCCCTCGGGCGGGCGCAGGCACGTGAGGAGGTCCCCCGCTGGAAGGAGTGGCTGGGGCTGTGAGGTGGGCGCCGTCGTCGGGACGGGTGTAACGATGGCGCACCCTCGGCGAATGCTGTGCCTCGGCGGAAGGAGCGGATCAGCGCTTCCGGTAGAGCTTCTTCTCCTGGTAGAACGGCTCGCTCGTCACGTGGACCCCGAGGTTGCGGAAGATGCCCTCGTCCACGGATCCGAGAATGACGGTGGTGTGGACGTCACAGCCGCGCAGGTGCTGGAGCTGCTCGAGCGCCTGCTTGGCGTAGGGGTTGTTGGTGGCTGAGGAGGACAGCGCGATCAGGACCTCGTCGGTGTGGAGGCGCGGGTTGCGCGAGCCCAGGTGGAGCGTCTTGAGCTCCTGGATGGGCTCGATGGAGGAGGGCGCGAGGAGGGTGACGGAGTCATCGATGCCAGCGAGCACCTTCAGCGCGTTCAGGAGCATCGCCGAGGAGGCACCGAGGAGCGGTGAGGTCTTGCCGGTGACGATGCGGCCATCGTGGAGCTGGATGGCGGCGGCCGGGCCCTTGGTGCGCTTGGCCACGGCGAGTGCGGGCTCCACCACGGGCCGGTTGACCACGTCGATGCCAAGGGCACCCATGAGGATGGCCACCTTGTCCGACTCGTCCGGCTCGAGCTCCTCCTGGCGCTCGTGCACGAGGGCCTTGTAGTAGCGCCGGATCACCTCCTGCTCGGCGGCGCGGCGGCAGCACTCGTCATCATGGATGCAGAAGCCCACCATGTTCACGCCCATGTCCGTGGGCGACTTGTAGGGCGAGGTGCCCATGATCCGCTCGAAGAGCAGGTTGAGGACCGGGAAGATCTCCACGTCCCGGTTGTAGTTCACCGTCTGGGTGCCGTAGGCGGCCAGGTGGAACGGATCGATCATGTTCACGTCGTCGAGG
>CAZTOM010000033.1:6904-9496 GCA_964615555.1 uncultured Actinomycetaceae bacterium | reverse complement strand
GTGGCGGGCTCGTAGGGCATGTTGAGCGGGTGGTCCAGCGGTAGGTTCCAGATGGGGAACGTCTCGTTCTTGGCGTAGCCGGAGGTGAGGCCCCGGTGGTGATCGTGGTAGAGCTGGGACAGGCAGGTGGCCATCTTCCCGGAGCCCGGACCCGGGGCGGTGACCACCACCACGTCCCGGCTGGTCTCGATGTACTCGTTCTTGCCGTAGCCCTGCTCGGAGACGATCCGGCGCGTGTCATGCGGGTAGCCGGGGATGGCGTAGTGGCGGTAGACCTTCAGCCCGCTGCGCTCCAGCTTCCGCTTGAACTCACGGGCCTGCGGGTTGTCCCCCGCGAGCTGCGCGATCACCACCGATCCCACGTACAGGCCGCGCTCCCGGAAGGCGTCGATGAGGCGCAGGACGTCCTCGTCGTAGCGGATGCCGAGGTCTGCGCGCGACTTGGTCCCCGCCAGGTCCGCGGCGGAGACCACCATGACGATCTCCACCTCGTCCCGGATGGTCTCCAGCATCTCGATCTTGTTGTCCGGCGTGAACCCGGGCAGCACGCGCGAGGCGTGGAGATCGTCGAAGAGCTTGCCGCCCATCTCGAGGTAGAGCTTCCCGCCGAACTTCTCGCGCCGCTCGTTGATGGCCCTGGACTGGAGGGTCAGGTACTTCTCGCGATCGAAGCACGCCGTCATGGGCATGGACGCCTCGTCTCCCTCATCCGGCAGTAGGTCCACCCGGAAGGCTATCGGATGCCCGGCGTGGAGTGCCCGGCGTCCTCCTGCTCAGCCTCCTAGTACTCAGTCTCTAGCGCTCAGCGTCCTAGCGCTCGGGCGTCTCGGGGGCCTCTTCGTCCTCGTCGTCCTCGGGGTCCGCGTCGTCCTCGTCGTCCTCGTCCTCGTCCTCCGGGAAGGATGACAGGCCCATTCCCTCCAGCATCTGCTGCATCATGGCCGCGAAGGAATCGTCATCCGCCTCATCCCCGAACAGCAGGTCGTCCACATCGCCCAGATCGTCGAACTCCACCATGAGGTCACTGGAGAGGCCCTCGATCACGGCCTCCACATCGTGCTCGTCCACCTCGGGCGGGATGCTGATGATGAGGTTGGCGGTGAAGACAACGCCGTCCGCCATGGGGGTCTCCTCCGCGAACGTGATCAGGTGGCGGATGGTCACACCCCAGGAGGCGAGTGCCGCAGAGATCTCGGCGACGATCCCGGGGCGGTCCTGCCCCACCACGGTGAGCGTGCGCACCACCTCGTCCGGATCCTCCTCGAACTGGTCGCCGGAGGTGGCATTCACCTGGAGGTTGACGGAGGTCGCAAGCCCGGGCAGTGCCGCCCGGAAGGCGTCGGCCTGTGCGCGCGGCACCTCCACCACCGCCACGCCGGCGAACTTGCCGGCGAGCGTGGACAGCTGGCTCTCGAGCCAGTTGCCCTCGTGGCGCACCAGCACCTCCGAGAGCGCAGCCACCAGGCCCGGTCGTTCGTTTCCAAGGACGGTGAGCACGAGCTTCTCCATAGGAGGCAGCGTAGGGCCACCGCCAGCGCGGGGCACCCCGGGCGCGCGGGCCGCCGCCGCCGCTGGACGCTCCCCGCCCGGCCGCGTGAGCCCAGCTCGCCGCCGCGGTCAGGCCTCCGCGAGCTCCTTCAGCCGCGTGATCGAGGCTGCGAGCATCTCCGAGGTGGTCGACTGGGCGCGCTTCATGCGGCTCTCGTCGTTCAGCTGGGTCCAGTCGTAGGTGTGGGTGACGCGGGTGATCCCATCACCCTGGTCCTCGAGCTCCCAGCGCCACAGGTGGCCGGCCGGGGCCTCCCCCTGGGAGGCGGGCATCCAGGCGATCCGCCGGCCCTCCTCGAACTCCACCACGTGGTTCTCCCGCACCTTCCCGTTGGTGAGCGTCATCTCGAACACCTCACCAATGCCGGCCACGCGGTGGCCGGCCTCCGCCACCTGCAGGTTGTCATTCCCATCCCACTCGGGCTGGCGGGCCGGATCGGCAATCAGCTCGAAGATGTCCGATGCGGGGGCATTGATCTGATCGGAAGCAGTGACGATCTTCTCTGTCATGGGCTAATCCCAGCACACTTCGGTGTACACCGCCCCAATTGCAGGTGACCCACCTCACACCTAAGGTGAGCGCATGAGCGCACTCAAGGACCACGCCCACCAGACCGTTGCCGCCGCCCGCCCCGTGTGGGAAGCCGTCACCGCAGATGACATCCGCAGGCCCACCCCGTGCGCGGGGTGGGATGTCCAGGACCTCGCCACGCACACGTACGGGAACCTCGTGATGGTGGCGAAGAAGCTCACCGGTGAGGACCGCATCGATGCGGGCCGCCTGGCCACCGCACCGGCGTCCGGCTTCGCCACCGCGGCAGACCTCTTCCTCAACGCGGTGGACGCCATCGAGGACGAGGACTCCGGCGTCGAGACGCCCATGGGTGAGATGACCGCAGGCGGGCTCGCTGGCCTCATCACCGGTGACCTCCTGGTACACACCTGGGACCTTGCGAAGGCCATCGGAGCCGACTACAACCCGCCGGAGAGCCCGGCCAACGCCACGCTCGAGGCCTCCAAGGCCTCCATGGGGCCCACCGAGGA
>CAZTOM010000033.1:0-6804 GCA_964615555.1 uncultured Actinomycetaceae bacterium | reverse complement strand
GCCCGGCCAACGCCACGCTCGAGGCCTCCAAGGCCTCCATGGGGCCCACCGAGGAGGACCGCCAGGGCCGCCCCTTCGACCGCGCGGTAGACGTGCCGGCGGACGCCTCGCTCGGGGACAAGCTCGCGGCATGGTTCGGCCGGAACCCCAACTGGAGCCACGCGGACTGAGCCGCCACCACCCACAAACACCGCCCACCACCCGAAAACACCGCCCATCACCCACAAACACCGCCCACCGAGCAGGCGCCCCGCCCGCGCGGAGCAACGCTCACCCACTGCGGACGCACCCCTCATCCCGGCACGAAACCACCGAAACCCACTCCGCCGGGCGCCGAGTCGTGCTTATGGTGGCACCAGATGCCCCATCAGGGGTTTCGTCCACTGAGCCAGTGAGAGGAACACGCCGTCACCATGTCCGAATACCGCTACGCCATCTTCAACGGCCAACGCCATGTTGACATCCGCACCGCCCCGATCCCCACGGCTGAACCGAACGGCGTGGTGGTCAAGATCACCTACTGCGGCATCTGCGGCTCGGACACCTCCACGTGGAAGGACCCTCAGGAGGGCTACGAGTCCACCTTCGGGCACGAGTGGACCGGCACCATCCACGAGGTGGGCGAGGGCGTGGAGGACTTCGCCGTGGGCGACCGCGTCTCCTCCTCCGTGGGCCCCGCGTGCGGCACCTGCGAGCTGTGCATCTCCGGCCACCCGAACTTCTGCCAGACCGCCCTCCTGGACGGCTACTGCGCCAACGACTTCACCAAGATCCACGGCGGCTACGCCGAGTACCTCTCCGTCCCCACGCGCCGCGTGCAGCACGTGCCCGAGGGCGTCACGGACATCCAGGCCGGTCTGGTGGAGCCCTGCTCGGTCTCCTTCCACGGCGTGAGCCGCGCCCCGTTCGCGCTCGGCTCCGTGGTGGTGGTGCAGGGTGCGGGCCCGATCGGCCTGTTCGGCGCGGAGCACGCCCGCAACGCGGGCGCCGGCCACCTGCTAATCATCGAGCCGAACGAGTCCCGCCGCCAACTGGCCCGCGACCTCGGCTTCACCGAGGTCTTCGCCCCGGGCGAGGAGTTCCACTCCCGCCTGAACGAGCTCACCCGCGGCATCGGCGCCGATGTGGTCTTCGAGGCCACCGGTGTCCCGAAGCTCGTCCAGGGCGCCGCCGAGATGACCCGCCGCGGCGGCACGCTCGGCCTCCTCGGCTTCTCCTTCATCGAGACGCCCATCAACTACGCCGACTGGCAGACCCGCGAGCTCGAGGTCAAGTCCTCGATCCTGTACTCCCATGCGGACATCCGCACCGTCATGGAGTACATGGCCGCCGGGAAGGTCCAGCCGGAGAAGTACCACTCCGGCACCATCGGCCTGGACGAGCTCCAGGCCACCCTCGAGGACCTCGCCTCCGGTGAGTCCAAGCACGTCAAGGTGCTGGTGGATCCCACCAAGTAGCCGGGTAGCCCCTCCCTCACGGGGCCGCGCGGGTCACCTGCGCGGCGCCGTCCCATTCCCGACGGCGAAGGATGCCTTCCGTCGGTAAGGCACACCATCGGCGGTGGGAACCGGGCGGCGAAGGATGCCTTCCGGCCCCACCTCCCCGCCCGCGCCCGCGCGCCGTACGCTGGTGCCCTATGCGTATGTTCGTGGCGGTGAGGCCGCCTGCTGAGATCGTGGAGGAACTGACCGACTTCCTGGAGCCGCGCGACGGGATGTCCTGGACCCGGCCGGAGAACTGGCACATCACCCTGGCGTTCATGGACCGGGTTCCCGATGCCCGGCTGGACGAACTGGTGGACCGGCTCGAGTCCGCCGCCCAGCGGGTGGAACCGTTCATCACGAGGCTCGGCGGGGCGGGCGCCTTCCCGGATGTCTCGCGGGCCTCGGTGCTCTGGCTCGGGGTGAACTATGAGGCGATGGAGCCCCTCGAGCGCCTGGCCCTCGCCGCGCGGTCCGCCGCCAACAAGTCGGGTGCGAACCCGGACGGTAAGCCGTTCCGGCCCCACCTCACGCTCGCCCGCCCCTCTGGCGGGCGGGACGCCACCAAGTGGATCCGGGTGCTGGACACCTTCTACTCCTCCTCCTGGGACGTGGCGGAGATCGAGTTGGTCCAGAGCTTCCTCGGGGAGGGCCCGCGCCGCTCCGCCCGGCACGAGGTTGTGGCCAAGCTCCCGCTTGGCAACCCGCCCTCCCAGATGCGGGGCGTGTAGGCTCCGAGGGTCGCCGCCAGCTTCGCCGGTCCACCGGACGGAGCGCCCTTCCGGCAGGACCTGCCGATGACCGGCGCGACTCCCAGTCACCTCTCAGAAGGAACGGACACATGCACTCCAAGTTCGCGGTGCGGCTCTTCGCAGAGTTCCTCGGCACCTTCGTCCTCGTCTTCGGCGGAGCCGGCTCCGCCATCTTCGCCGCCCAGGTCATGGACCCGGAGGCGGGCGTCAACATGGGCATCGGCTTCGTGGGCGTCTCCCTCGCCTTCGGCCTGACCGTGCTCGCCATGGCCTACGCCGTGGGCCACATCTCCGGTGGGCACTTCAACCCCGCCGTCACCCTCGGCGCCTTCCTCGCGGGCCGCGTGGAGGGCAAGGCCGTGGGCCCCTACATGCTCATCCAGGTGGTGGGCGCCTCCGTGGCCGGTGCGGTGCTGTACCTCATCGCCTCCGGCCGGGAGGGCTTCGACGCCGTGGCCAGTGGTTTCGCCACCAACGGCTACGCCGAGCGCTCCCCGGACGGCTACTCCCTGATGGCGGTGCTCGTGGCGGAGATCGTGCTCACCGCGATCTTCCTCTACGTGATCCTCGGCGCCACGGACGGCCGCGCCCCGGCCGGCTTCGCGCCCATCGCGATCGGCCTCTCGCTCACCCTCATCCACCTGGTCTCCATCCCGATCTCCAACACCTCCGTGAACCCGGCCCGCTCGCTCGGCGTGGCATGGTTCGCGGGCGGTGAGGCGCTCGGGCAGGTGTGGGCGTTCATCGTGGCGCCCCTCATCGGTGCCGCGATCGCCGGCGCCACCTACCGCTACCTCTTCCCGAACGAGTCGGACACGATCCTTGAGGACCCCACCTCCGCACGGGAGCGCTGACCCTCACACGCATGGGGCGGGCCGGGGCAACCTGGCCCGCCCCTCGTGCTTTCCCTACCACCTGGGCGGGCCGACGACGGCAGGCGGGTTCCGCCGTCGTCGCACCAGACGCTGGCGCAGGACGTGCGAAAGGCGCCCCGACGACGCGAGGTGGGTTCCGTCGTCGAGGCGCCTGACGTTGGGGCGGGCGCGGTCAGGCCGCGGGCTCCACCTCGGGTGCGTCCTCGGGGACGGGAAGGTCCTCGAAGTTCGCGGGCGGCTCCCAGTCGAGGTACATGTCATCGGGCTGGGGCAGGCCGCACTGGTTGATCTCCATCTGCACCTGCTTGGTGAGGCGGGACATGCCGTGGTCGATGGCCTCCTGGACGGAGCCGGCGAGGATCTCCTCCGAGGTGGAGGTGGTCTGGAGGGGCGAGACGTCCGCGCACAAGTGGTAGACCGAGCCGCCGGGCACCCAGTAGACGAGGTCCTCGCCGGTGATCGCGATGACGCGCTGCTGGTCCCACTGCGCCTCGATGGTCTTCTGCTCCACGGAGGGTGGGTTCCAGTCCACGCCGAGGAGGCCCGCCACCAGCACGGCCACCACGCCCACGGCGCCGGCGATGGTCTTCTGCTTCTGGTCCATGTCCTTGTTCATGAACACGAGCACGATGAGGGGCAGGAACGCGACGAGCGTGATGATCGCGCCCAACTGGTTCTGCACGAAGAAGCGGACCGTGTCCTTCTTGGAGGCGGGGTCCAGATCGTTGGCGCTCTTCCACAGGAAGGAACCGGCGATCGCGAGGATGCCGATCACCACGAACAGCACGATCAGCATGGTGAGGGCCCAGCCCGGGAACCCGGTGTCCCCCGGGTCCCAGCCGAAGCGGAGTCCGAGGCGGGCGCGGCGGTCGGAGTTGAGGAGGAAGAAGATCGCGAAGATCTCCAGCAGGATCGCGATCGCCCACAGCACGCCGGCGATGATGCGGCGTGTGGTGGCCTTCTTCTTGTTCTCCGGTGTCACCCGCCACTCGGGGGCGGTGGAGCCGCCCTCCGCGCTGCGGGACCTGGCGGTGTTCGCGCCGGATGTGGCAGCGTTCGCGCCGGACTTGGACGCCGCCCTGACCACCTTCTTCTTCTGCTCAGCCACGGTGCCTCCTTGTTGACGCGCATGAGTCAGCCAGAGGATATCGGAAAGCCCGAACGCCCCGGAGGTGCCCCGCTCACCAGGTGGTGGCGGGAAACCCGGGGCGTTCGCGGGGGTCAGGTTGGGGGGTATCAGAACGCGGAGGCGCCCATGTCTCCGGAGAGCACCACGGCGTTCACGTAGGAGGCCTCGTCCGAGAGGAGGAAGGCCACCATCTCGCCCATCTCGCTCGGATCCCCGAGGCGGCCGCCGGGCTGCATGGCCTCGAACTGTGCCATGGTCTTGGCCGGGGTCTCATCGAAGATCGCGGTCTTGATCACGCCCGGTGCGATCGCGTTCACGCGGATGCCGTGGTCCACGCCCTCGATCGCGGCCTGCTTGGTCAGGCCCACCACGGCCCACTTCGAGGCGGCGTAGGCGGTGACGCCCTTCACCGCCTTGATCGCGGCCATCGAGGCGGTGTTCACGATCGCGCCCCCGCCGTTCTCCTTCATGTACTTCAGCTGCGCGCGCAGCATGTAGAACATTCCGGTGGCGTTGATGTCCATGGTCTTCTGCCACAGGGCCGTCTCCGTCTCCGCGAACTCCTGCTGCGCGAGCGCCACGCCCGCGTTGTTCGCGGCGCCATCCAGGCGACCGAAGGTCTCCACGGCGAAGTCCACGAGCCGCTGGGCGTCCTCCTCCTTGGAGACGTCGATCCGGATGAACGCGGCCTGGCCGCCGGCTGCGGTGATCTGGTCCACGGTCTCCTGGCCGCCGGCCTCGTTCAGGTCCGCGACCACCACCTTCGCGCCCTCGCGCGCGCCGGTCTCCGCGATCGCACGGCCGATACCGGACGATGCGCCCGTGACGGCGATGACCTTGTCCTTGAGCTTCATGACGCCTCCTCGATAGGTGTTATCACCACCTCTGAGGCTATACCCGGTGGGGTATTCTTGCAGGCGGTTTCACAGCCAGCGAGATCGGGCGCCGGGCCCTTGTCACCCGCATCCAGCGGTCAGCGTCGGTCGGGCCGCGGGCCCCTCCTCTGGCCCGGACCGGGGGCCCGACCGGTCAGGACTCCGGCACGCGCGGCATCAGCTGGTCGAGCTCGCCGTCGTAGGGGTTCTCCCCGCGGGCCCAGGTCTCGGCGCGGCGGTCGGAGAGGATACGGACGTTCTCCGCCACCGCAGCCTTCTTGAGCGGGTAGAGGAACCACATCACGAGTGCCACGAGCACGAACGCGATGCCGGGGACGAGGTTCACGAGGGCGTAGATGCCCGCGTTCACGGCATCGGTCTGGGCGGCGCCGGCGGTGGCGGCGGCGGTGTCGAATCCGATCCAGCCGAGCGCGGCACCGGTGAGGCCACCGGCGAGCGCCTGGCCCACCTTGCGGGCCCACGAGTAGACGGCGTAGACGGTGGCGTCGTCGCGCTGGCCGGTGCGCACGTCCTGGTCGTCGATCACGTCCGTGATGAACGCCCAGATGAGGAAGTTGAACACCGCCATGGCAAAGCTTCCGACGGCGTAGAAGATGATCCAGAGAACAGGGCTCTCGATCTGGAGGAAGTAGGCGACGATCATCAATGCGCCGCCGATGAACAAGGACACGGCGCCCGCCTCGGCCTTTCCGAAGCGCCTGCCGAGGGCGGGGGCGAGCACGATGAGGGCGAACGTGGGCAGCAGCGCGGCCATCGAGGCCGGCGACTGGAGCCGGCCGTCGCCGAAGTAGTTGAGGAACAGGTAGCCGAGCATGCCGCTCATGAAGAGGGAGCCCATCAGCAGGAGGAGGGCCATCACGATGAGGATGAGCAGCGCGCGGTTGGAGACGACCGAGCGGAGCATCTTGCCCACTCCGGCGGTGCCCTCACCCTTGGGCTTGGGGGCTACCGGGACGCGCTCCTCCACGTTCATCAGGAGTAGCGAGTAGCAGACCACCGCGAGCACCGAGCAGATGACGGCAGCGATCGTCATGCGGTTGCCGTCGAGCACGGCCTGGCCGGCATCGTTGGTGGTGTAGACGATCAGGGGCATGACGGCCTGGATCGCGAGCATCGCCAGGTTGGCGCCCGCCGAGCGGAACACGGAGAGCTGGGCACGGTGGTCCGGGTCCGGGGAGATCACGGAGGCCATGGAGCCGTAGGGGATGTTGACGATCGTGTAGGTGACCGAGCCCCACAGGAAGTAGGTGACCACCATCCACAGCAGCTTCGCGCCGTAGGAGTCCCAGTCGGCCACGAAGGACATGTACATGAGCGCGGAGGCCACGGCCACCGGGATCGCGCCGAACTTCACCCAGCGCTTGAACTTGGAGCCGTCGCCCTTCACCGGCATCCGGTCGATCAGGATGCCGATACCCACGTCCGTGAACCCGTCCACGATCCGCGCCACCAGCAGCAGCAGTCCCACATGCCCCGGTTCGATGCCCACCACGTTCGTGTAGAAGAGCATGAAGAACATCATCTGGAGGATGAAGGTGAAGTCGTTGCCGAAGTCACCGAACATGTAGCCGACCTTGTCCCGCATGGAGAAGGGCCGGATGCGCTTCTTCGCGCCGGGGGCGATCGGGGGATTCGCGGTGGACATGGGCTCCTCGATATCAACTGGTTCCG
>CAZTOM010000032.1:8082-14565 GCA_964615555.1 uncultured Actinomycetaceae bacterium | reverse complement strand
CGGGACGGACGCGGAGATGTTGGGGAGCATGATGATGTTGGCCTCGGGGGTGGTGGCGAGCTCACCGAGCTCGGCCAGCGCGTCACCGATCCGCTGGTCCTCTGCGAGGTACTCCGGGAACTGGGCCAGGATCCGGCCCGCAAGCGAGATGTCCCGGGTCTCCACGTCAACCCCCGCGGCCCTGGCGTAGGCCTCCACGATCGGAAGGAAGGAGTAGGTGGCGAGCAGGGGGGCCTCGTCGGTGTGCGTGTAGATGATGGCCATCGTGGACAGCTCCTCCGGATTAGGGGTTCGGACCAATTTCTCTCGACATCGAGATTTCCTTTCTCAGTGTATACGCCTGCCGCCCCGCGGACGAGGTGTCCGCAGGGCGGAGTTGTCCTGACCCAAATACCACGGAAAACTCCGGTGGTTTACGATGGGCCCATGTCATCCCGACCGGCCCCTCCACCTGCAGCGCTGCACCTGCTGCCGGAACCGCGGGCCGCCGAGGGCCTCCTCCGGCTCCGCGACCGGTTCGGCCGGGTGGCCCGCGACCTCCGGGTCTCCCTCACCGACCGGTGCAACCTCCGCTGCACCTACTGCATGCCCGCCGAGGGCCTCCAGTGGCTGCCCACGGCCGCCACGCTCGACGACGCGGAGGTCACCCGGCTCCTGGCGCTCGCCGTGGAGCACCTCGGGATCCGCTCCATCCGGTTCACGGGGGGCGAGCCGCTGCTGCGGCGTTCCCTCGAGGACCTCGTGGCTGCGGCCTCCCGCCTGCGGACCGACGAGGGCCGGGTCCCGGACCTCGCCCTCACCACGAACGGCCTCGGGCTCGCCCGCCGCGCCCGCGGGCTCCGTGAGGCAGGGCTCCACCGGGTCAACATCTCCCTCGACGCCCTTGACCGCGAGGCCTACACCCGTATCGCCCGGCGCGACCGGCTTGATGACGTGCTCGCCGCCATCGACGCCTGCGTGGAGGCCGGGCTCGAACCGGTCAAGATCAACACCGTCCTCATGCGCGGGGTCAACGAGGACGAGGCCCTCCCACTCACGCGCTACTGCGTGGAGCGCGGACTCCGCCTGCGCTTCATCGAGCAGATGCCCCTGGGGCCGCACGAGGCATGGGACCGCTCGCAGATCGTGACGGCTGCGGAGATCCGCGGCATCCTGGCGCAGGAGTTCGATCTCTCACCGGTCCGCAGGGACGATCCCTCCGCACCCGCCTCCCGCTGGATCCTCACACCCCACCGCGGGGGCCGGAGCGGAGAGGTGGGCATCATCGCCTCGGTCAGCGAGCCCTTCTGCGGGGCCTGCGACCGCACCCGCCTCACTGCCGACGGCCAGATGCGCACCTGCCTCTTCTCCCGCAGCGAGACCGACCTGCGTGGCCCCCTCCGCGCCGGCGCCAGCGACCGCGAACTCGCCGAGATCTGGGCCGGCGCCATGTGGAACAAGAAGGCCGGACACGATATCGACGACCCCAGGTTCATCCAGCCCGACCGCGGTATGTCCGCAATCGGCGGGTGAGGCCCCCGTGCAACAGCCCCAGCCAGGACGCGGGACCCGGAACAGCCCGGGCCACGACGTGGGACCCGGAACAGCCCGGGCCACGACGTGGGACCCGAACAGAAGGAGAGCGATGTGGACAGCGTGACCATCCGGTGGTTCGCCGGGGCGCGGGAGGCGGCCGGCGCCACCGAGACGGTGGTGGAGAGGCGTGAGGGCGCCACCGCACGCTCCGTGCTCGCGGAGGCGTCTGCGGGAAACGAGCGCCTCGGCCGTGTGATCGAGGTGTCCTCACTCCTCGCCGACGGCTCCGCACTGACCGACCGTGGGGCCCCGCTCGCTGCACGCACCCTGGACGTGCTTCCCCCCTTCGCCGGAGGCTAGGGGAATGGGGGACCTACGGACTCCCGGTCCACTCCGTGGTGCCATCGGCGAAGTGCTGGTTCTTCCACACCGGGAGGCGCGCCTTGATCTCATCCACGATCCACGCGCACGCGGAGAACGCATCCGCACGGTGGGCGGCACTCGCAGCGGCCACGAGGGCCACATCCCCGATCTCGAGCGTGCCCACCCGGTGCACGGCACCCGCACCTATCACGCCCGGCCGGCGGCGGGCCTCCGCCACCACCGCCTCGATCACCTCGCCGGCGCTCGGGTGGCCCTCGTAGTGGATCCGCTCCACGGCCCGCCCCCGGTCGTGGTTGCGCACCACGCCGCGGAAGGAGACGGTGGCACCCGCCGCGTCGTCGTCCACGTCGAGGACGAGGTCGTTGATGGAGGTCTCACGGACGCCGCTGGACTGCATGGTCCCGAGTGTAGGGGCATCGAAGCAGGCGCCACCGCACACGCCCCCCGGGGGTGGGCCGCATGACCCTCACCCACGATCCCGGTGCCGCCCTCACTGCGGCCCAGCGGGAACGCTATGACCGCAACATCCGGGTCCCCGGCATCGGCGAGCCGGGCCAGCGCCGCCTGCTGGACGCCCGCGTCCTGGTGGTGGGGGCCGGTGGCCTCGGGAGCCCCGTCCTCCTCTACCTCGCCGGCGCGGGCGTTGGGCACCTCGCGATCGCGGACACCGATGCGGTCGAGCTCACCAACCTGCAGCGCCAGGTCATCCACCGCATGGACACGGTGGGCACCGAGAAGACGGTGTCCGCCGAGCACGCGATCCGCGCGCTGAACGACGAGGTGGAGGTGGAGCGGCTGGGGTGGATCACGCAGGAGAACGCCGTCCGGACGGTCTCGCGCTACGACCTGGTGCTCGAGTGCTCGGACAACTTCGACGCGAAGTTCGCGGTGGCCGACGCCTGCGCCTCCGCGGGCATCCCGCTCGTCTGGGGCACGATCGTGTCCATGACGTACCAGGTCACCGTGCTCCACTCCCGCCCTCCGGAAGGGGCCGCACCGATCACCCTGCGTGACATCCACCCCGCCCCGCCGGCCGCCGGCACCACCGATGGCGCACCGCAGATCGGCGTCCTCGGCGCCGCGGTGGGGCAGGCGGGATCGGTGATGGCAGCCGAGGCCATCAAGCTCCTCACCGGAATCGGGGACCCGCTCCTGGGCCGGCTCCTCGTGGGGGATGCACGCGCCGGTACCTGGGACGTCATCCCCGTGGGAGGCCGGCCGTGATCACCGTCGAGCAGCACCTCGCCCACATCCTCGGGGGCGCGCGCCCGCTCCCCTCCGAGTCCGTCCCGATCGCCGCGGCCGGTGGGCGGGTCCTTGCCGCACCCCTCCACGCGCTCCACCCCGTCCCCCCGTTCACGAACTCCTCCATGGACGGGTACGCCGTCCGTGCGGTGGATGCGCTTGCCGGGGTGTGGCTCCCCGTGGCCGGTGACGTTCCTGCGGGCCCCGTCGAGCCCGCGCCGCTCGCGCCCGGCACCGCCCAGCGCATCATGACGGGTGCACCCCTTCCCCCCGGGGCGGACGCGATCGTGCCCGTGGAGGACACCGACCAGCCCCGCGGACCCGTCCCACTCCCCGGCCGCGTCCGGATCGACGCGGCGCCCACCGCCGGCCGGTTCATCCGCCGCGCGGGGGAGGACGTGGCACGCGGGCAGGAGGTGCTCCCCGCCGGTTCAACGCTCGGCCCTGCCGCCCTCGCTGCTGCGATCTCCGTGGGCCACGCCCACGCCGAGGTGGTCAGGCGTCCGCGCGTGTCCGTCCTGTCCACGGGTGCCGAGCTCCGCGCCGCGGGCGAGCCCCTCGCCCCCGGGCAGATCCCCGACTCGAACGGCCCCCTCCTCGCCGCCCTCCTGACGGACGCCGGCGCCGAGGTGGCGGGCACGGCCATCACCGACGACGACCCCGCCCGCTTCCTCGCCGCGTTCCGCGCCTGCGTGGACGCCGACGTGGTGGTCACCTCCGGTGGTGCCTCTGCCGGCGCGTTCGACGTGGTCAAGGAGGTGACCGCCCCCCTCGGAGTGCAGTTCGTGGAGGTTGCCATGCAGCCCGGCAAACCCCAGGGGTTCGGCCGCCTTCCCGGACCCGGGGGCGCCGACGTTGCCGTGCTCGCCCTGCCGGGGAATCCGGTCAGCGTGTTCGTCTCCCACCACCTCTTCCTGCGCCCCCTCCTCGCCGCCCTCCAGGGGACGACGGCGGAACCCACCGTGGTCCTCGCACGCGCCACCACCGGGTGGTCCTGCCCGCCCCGGCGCCGCCAGTACACGCCGGTGGCGGTTGCGTTCGGCGATGAGGTGACGTGCACGCCCTCGCACCGCCTCGGATCGGGCTCACACCTGGTGGCCTCGCTCCACCGCGCAGACGGCCTCGCGGTAGCGGGGGAGGACGCGCAGGCGGTGGAGGCGGGCGAGATCGTGCCCGTCATACTGGTGCGGTAGCGGCGGAAGGTAGGCAGATGGAGTTCACCCACCTCGATGGATCGGGCCAGGCCCGGATGGTCGACGTGACCGGGAAGCAGCCCACCGTGCGGGTGGCGGGCGCCGAGGCGTTCGTTCGCTGCTCTCCCGGCGTGGTGGCGGCGCTGCGGGACGGAACGGTCCCGAAGGGGGACGTGCTCGCCGTCGCCCGGGTGGCGGGGATCGCCGCCGCGAAGAGGGTTCCGGAGCTCCTGCCCCTCGCCCACACGATCGGCGTCCACGGCTGCATGGTGGATGTGAAGGTCACCGATGAGGGGGTGGCGCTCAGGGCCGAGGTCCGGACCGCGGACCGCACCGGGGTGGAGATGGAGGCGCTCACCGCGGTGACCGTGGCCGCGCTCGCGGTGGTGGACATGGTCAAGGGTGTGGACCGTTCCGCGGAGATCACCGGCGCGCGGATCACCCACAAGTCAGGCGGCCGATCGGGGGACTGGAGCAGGCCGCCCGCTCCCGCCTCCCCGGCATCGTGACCAGGAGGGATGCGTGAGCCCGCGCCGCGCCGGACTCGCCGCTCTCCTCACCGCCTCGCTCGTGGGGTGTGCGGCCAGCCCGGAGGAGGAGGGCGTCACCGTCTTCGCCGCCGCCTCCCTGGACGGCGCGATCACCGAGATCGCGCAGATGTGGGAGGAGGAGGACGGCCGGACCGTCTCACTCTCGTTCGGTGGTTCCACCACGCTCGTGGACCAGATGGCCGAGGGTGCGCCCGCTGACGTGCTCGTCACCGCGGACTCCCACACGATGGAGCGTGCCGTCGCCTCCGGGCTGGCCGAGGACCCAATGCCGCTGGCCACCAACACCCTCGTGGTCGCACTCGCCGCAGGGAATCCGGGCAGGTTCGGCGATGCGGTGGCTGCGCTCACGGGGGACAGGCTCGTGGTGTGCGCTCCCGACGTTCCCTGCGGTCGGGCCACCCTCACGCTGCTCGAGAGTGCCGGAATCGCAATCCGGCCGGTGTCCGAGGAGCAGAGCGTGGCCGACGTCCGGGGCAAGGTCGCCTCCGGGGAGGCGAACGCCGGCGTGGTCTACAGGACCGATGCCACGGTGGCGGGACTCGACGTCCTCGAGATCCCGGGCGCCGCCGAGCTCCCGGTCACCTCGTTCGCCGCAGCCGTCCCCGGCAGTTCGCCGGGCGCGGCGTTCGTCGAGTTCCTCGGCTCGGAGGCCGCCCGGTCCGTGCTCGAGGTGGCAGGCTTCGGTACGCCATGACCACCCGAGCTTCCCCCGCAGGGCGGATCCCCCTGGCGGTGGCGGTGGTTGGAGGGGTCGCACTCGCGTGGCTGGGGCTCACCCTTGTGGGCCTGCTCGCGCGAGTCCCGTGGGCCCGACTCGGTGAGGTCGCAGCCCGCCCAGAGTTCCGCGAGGCACTCTCCCTCTCCCTGCGCACCTGCCTCGGTGCCACCCTCGTGGTGCTTCTTATGGGACTGCCCCTCGCCATCTGGATCGGCAACTCCGGACGGCTCGCACCGCTCATGCGGGCGTTGGTCCTCACCCCGCTGGCACTCCCACCCGTTGTGGCCGGTCTTGCACTCCTGTCCACGTTCGGGCGCCGCGGACTCCTCGGCACGACCCTCTCTGGCATGGGGATCGAGATCGGGTTCACCACCATCGCAGTACTGATGGCGCAGGTGTTCGTGTCACTGCCCTACTTCGTGGTCTCCGTGGAGGCCGCGCTCCGGGTCCACGACCCGGGCCCCGGCCGGGCGCTCGCCCTCCTCGGAGCCGGGCCGGGCATGGTGCTCCGGCACGCCACCCTGCCCGCACTCACCCCCGCGATCTCCTCCGGACTCGCACTCGCCTTCGCCCGGGCCCTCGGAGAGTTCGGGGCCACCCTCACGTTCGCGGGCTCGCTGCAGGGGACCACGCGCACCATGCCACTTGCCATCTACCTTGCACGCGAGTCGGACCCCGATGTGGCCTACGCACTCGCACTCGTGCTCATCGCGACCGCGCTGGCGGCGATCGCGCTCGCGGAAGGTGTACGCCGGTGGATCCTCCGACCCCGCCCCGGCCCAGCCGGAACGGCCGACCCCGCCACCCCGGAACCGGACGAGGAGCGCCCCCCGGCACGGACGGTGGCCGCGGCCGGTGAGGGACGCCGTCGGGACGG
>CAZTOM010000032.1:4575-7982 GCA_964615555.1 uncultured Actinomycetaceae bacterium | reverse complement strand
AGCGCCCCCCGGCACGGACGGTGGCCGCGGCCGGTGAGGGACGCCGTCGGGACGGAGACGTGCACGGACGGGAAGGTGAGGGACGGCGCGGGGACGGCGGGGAGACCGAGGTGGAGGTGGACCGCCCAGACCGTGGAGTGCGGGCGCGCCTCCGCATCGGGGAGGGGGAGGTGCTGGCCCTCATCGGCCCGAACGGGGCCGGAAAGACCACGGTCCTGGAGACCGTGGCGCGGGACCACCCCGCCCGCACCGCGGTGCTCTCGCAGGACCCTGCACTCCTCCCACACCTGTCCGCGCTCCAGAACGTGGCGCTGGGGCCAGCGCTGCGGGGGATCCCGGCCCACCGGGCGCGAGCAATCGCGCAGCAGGTGTTGGACGAGGTGGGGGCATCGGCCCTCGGAAGCCGGCGGCCGGGGGAGATGTCCGGAGGCCAGCGGGCGCGGGTCGCACTCGCCCGCGCCCTCGCGGTGGAGCCGGATGTGCTCCTGCTCGATGAGCCCACCGCAGCCCTGGACGTCACCTCCGCCTCCGAGATCCGTGCCCTCCTGGAGGGGGTGCTCCCGGGGCGACGCGCGATCATCGCGTCCCACGACGTGCTGGACCTGCAACTGGCCAGCCGCGTGGTGGTCCTGGAGGCTGGGCGGATCGTGGAGGACGCGAGCCTGCCAGACCTGCTCACCGCACCGGAATCGGACTTCGCCCAGGAGTTCGTGGGTGTGAACAGGCTGCGCGGCGAGGTGGTGGTGGGCTCGGCAGGTGCATGGGTGGAGGTGGCGGGAGATCCCGTCATGGCGCTCGGAGCCGAGGAGGACGGCACGGGGCCGGGAGCGGTTCTCCTCTACTTCGGCACGCTGGCGCGGCTCGTGGAGAACGCGGGACCCGGGAAGCCGGATGCATCCGGCGGCGGGGTCCAGGGGGCCGCGGGCGGGTCCGCAGACCGGGCCGGGGCGCTCCGGGTGCGGGGGACGGTGCGCAGTATGGCTCCCACCCTCGGGAGCGTGCGCCTGACCCTGGGCCTGGCGGACGGGCAGGAGTGCCGCGTGGTGGTCTCTGCAAGCGAGGCCGCTGGCACCGCGCCCGGTGAGAGGGTGGGCGCCGAGGTGCGTGCCCCCAGGGTCCTCCGGCGCTAGCCCTTTTGTCCGGGGAGGTCAGTTCTGTCTGCGGAGGTCAGTTGTGTCCGCGGACGTAAGCGACGGGGTGGCGTCTGGAGGGGGTGACGATCGCCGGGTGAGGGTCAGTGGTCGCCACCGAGCAACTGGTCCACGATGTGCCCCACCAGGGGGCCCACCACGGCCACCGTGTCCCGCACGCCCCCGGTGGAGCCGGGCGCGCAGACCACCAGCGCGGAGCCGGGATCTGGTCCCACCACGCCCACGACCCCGCGTGAGAGGACGGCCAGGGGGGTTGATGCGAGGCCGGCGGCGCGGATCTGCTCGGCAACCCCCGGGAGCTCGGCGCGCAGTAGGCCCGCCACCGCCTCGGGGGTGACATCCCGGGGCGAGACGCCTGTTCCGCCCGTGGTGAGCACCACCCGCGCGCCGGCCGCCACGGCGCCTTGGACCGCTGCCCGGATCTGGCCGACCTCGTCGGGCACCACGGTGGGAGCCGCACACTCCACGTCGTACTCGGAGAGGAGCTGGACGGCGAGCGGGCCGGAGCGGTCCTCCCGGGCACCTGCCGCAACGCGGTCGGAGACAGTGATCACGGCGCCGGGGAGCGGGGCCGTGGGGGACTCGGTGTGCGTCATGGGCACAGGCTACCCGCGTGCGGCGGGCCCCTGGCGCCTGATGTCCGGATCCGGGGTGTCCGGGCCCGTGATCTCCGGACCTGTGATGTTTGGCCTCAGGATGCCCGGGCCCGGCCCCAGCCCCCAGTGGCTGGGGCCCTCCGAACCGGCCTCGTACTCCTCGAGCGGGACCCTCCCCTCCTTCCACGCCTCCAGCACCGGGGTGAGGATGCGCCAGCACTCCTCGGCCACATCCCCGCGCACGGACAGGAGGGGATCCCCGGTGAGGATGCCCTCGAGGATCTCCCCATAGGGGCGCAGCATGCTCTCGCCCAGGGTGGCCCCGAGCGGGGTCATCTCGAAGTTCCATGCGCTCCCGCCGCCGTTCGTGGCCACCACGAGCTGGATGGTCTCCGGTGCCATCCCGAGCACCAGGATGTTCCCGGGGGCCCCGGAGTCGAACCCGGCGGGGAGGTGGGCCACCTCCTTGAACCGCACGATGATCGCCCGGATACCGTCCCCCAGGGCCTTGCCGGAGCGCAGCCGGAAGGGCACGCCCGCCCACCGGGCGTTGCGGATCTCCACGTCCACCTCTGCAAGGGTCTCGGTCTGGTTCGCCGCGTCCACCCCCTCCTCCTCCACGTAGGCGGGCACGTCCCGTCCGGCAACGGAACCGGCGGTGTAGCGGGCGCGACGGGAGGAGGATGCGCCGTCGTCGCCGATGAGGTGGACCTGGCGCAGGGTGTGGATCATGAGGTCACGCACCTCGAGGGCCTCGATGCGGGCGGGTGCCTCCATGGCGAACATGGCGAGCACCAGCAGGAGGTGGGACTGGACCATGTCCTTCAGGGCGCCGGCGTGGTCGTAGTAGCCGGCGCGGCCCTCGAGTGCGAGCTGCTCGTCCACCACGATGTCCACCCGCTCGATGTTGGTGGCGTTCCACACCGGCTCGAAGATGCGGTTGGCGAAGCGCAGCCCCAGCAGGTTCAGCACCGTGGCCTTGCCGAGGTAGTGGTCCACGCGGAAGACCTGGTCCTCCGGCACGATCCGGGCAAGGAGCTGGTTGAACTCGCGTGCCGACTCCAGGGAGGAGCCGAACGGCTTCTCGATCGCGAGGCGCAGGTCGTCCGGGAGGTCCATCGTGGCGAGGGCCTCGCACGCCCGCTGCGAGACGGCCGGCGGGAGGGCGAAGTAGAGGACCACCGGGCGGCCCGGCTCCTCCACCCCCTCGAGGAAGGCGCGCAGGGCCTCCGGGTCGGTCACGTCCAGGCGGATGTAGCGGGTGGTGGCGAGCAGGGGAGAGAGCTCGTCCTGCGGGCAGCCACCCTCGGCGAGGGCGCCGGAGACGAGGCTGCGCCACTCCTCCTGCGAGAACTCCTCCACAGAGGCGCCCACTAGGCGGACGTCGTAGGCGCGGCGGTTGCGCAGCAGCGTGCCGAGGCCGGGGAGGAGGAGGCGCTGGGTGAGGTCACCCGTGGCGCCGAGGATGACGAGCGTGACGCGCGTGGAGGTCATGCCCAGAAGGCTAGTGCGCGCGGCGCGGGGTTGCCTGCCCGCCCGCAGTTCCCGCGGCCGCCTGCCCGCCCGCGCTCCGGGCGCAGCGCGCCGTTCCCACGCCGCCTGCCTGCCCCCCTCTGTCGGGATCGGGCCCACCCGCCTACGATGGGAGCCAGAGCCGGCG
>CAZTOM010000032.1:0-4475 GCA_964615555.1 uncultured Actinomycetaceae bacterium | reverse complement strand
GCCCCCCTCTGTCGGGATCGGGCCCACCCGCCTACGATGGGAGCCAGAGCCGGCGGGGGTGGTCCCACCCCTTCGGGTGGCCTGAAAGTGCTTGCTGCAACTTGCAGGGCGGCCTACGCTGGCACTGGCACCGTGCCGCGACGAAGGAGTCCCCTCATGACTGGCGCCCCCTTGGCCCGCCTCACCTCGAGCCTGGCCGCGGCCGCGCTCCTGCTCTCGGGAGCAACACTCGCCACCCTCGCCCCCGCGGCCCCGGCCACCGCCGCCCCGCAGTCCGTCACCCTCGTTGGTGACCTGCAGAGCGAGTTGGGCTGCACCGAGGACTGGCAGCCGGCGTGCGAGGCCACCGTCCTGGCTGACGGTGACGGCGACGGCGTGTGGACCGGGGACTTCACGGTTCCGGCCGGGACCTGGGAGTTCAAGGTGGCCCTCAATGGCACCTGGGACGAGTCCTACCCCTCCTCGAACCTTCCCCTCCACCTCCCCGCGGAGGCCTCCCTCACCTTCTCCTTCGACGCCTCCACAAACCAGGTCTCCCTGACAGCCACGGACCTCCCGGGCGAGTACACCGAGGCAGACGATGCGCTCGTGGCCACCCCCTACCGTGATCCGGGGGAGGGGAACACCTTCTACTTCGTGATGACGGACCGTTTCGAGAACGGCTCCAGCGCGAACGATGCCTGCATCGCCACCGGCCACGCGCAGGGCGAGGTCCTCCCGGTCGAATGCGGCGGCACCGACCGCCTCACCACCGGCTTCGACCCCACGGACAAGGGCTTCTACCACGGCGGGGACATCCAGGGGCTGCGGGACCGCCTGGACTACATCGACGGCCTCGGCGTCTCCGCCATCTGGCTGACCCCCTCCTTCGTCAACCGCCCCGTCCAGGGCAGTGGCGCGGACGTCTCGGCCGGCTACCACGGCTACTGGATCACCGACTTCACCCAGATCGACCCGCACTACGGCACCAACGCCGAACTGAAGGCCTTCATCGACGAGGCCCACGCGAAGGACATCAAGGTCTACTTCGACATCATCACCAACCACACCGCGGACGTCATCTACTACGCCGGCCACGAGGGCACGAACCCGCCGTACATCTCCAAGGCCACCAGCCCGTACCGGGATGTGGACGGCAACGCCTTCGACCCCTCGGACTACGCACAGCCGGGCGATGTGATGCCGTCCATGAACCCGGATGCCACCTCCTTCCCCTACGATCCGCAGATCCCGGAGGGCATGGAGGACCTGAGGTTCCCCACCTGGCTGAACGACCCCACGCTCTACCACAACCGCGGATTCGACCCCTCCTGGCCCGCAGGTGAGCCCGCCCTGTACATGGACTTCGGCGACCTCGACGACCTCATGACCGAGAACCAGATCGTGGTGGACGGCATGATCGAGATCTACAAGGCGTGGACGGAGATGGGGATCGACGGCTTCCGCATCGACACCGTCAAGCACGTGAACTTCGAGTTCTGGGAGCAGTTCACCGCCGCGATCGCGGACTATGCCACGGACGACTTCTTCATGTTCGGCGAGGTCTACGACGCGGACGCCCGCCTGCTCTCCCCCTACGTGCGGGACACGGACATGAACTCCGTGCTCGACTTCGCCTACCAGTCCTCCGCGCTGAACTATGCCCGCGGCTACACCGCCGCCGGCCTTGCCGGCCTCTTCGCCGCCGACGACTACTACACCACCCCCGACTCCGCGGCCTCCGCGCTGCCCACCTTCCTCGGCAACCACGACATGGGCCGGGTGGCCTTCCTGCTGGGGGAGTCCGGCAACCGCCAGGAGCGCGTGGAACTCGCCCACGAGCTCATGTTCCTCACCCGCGGCCAGCCCGTGGTCTACTACGGCGACGAGCAGGGCTTCATCGGCGACGGCGGGGACAAGGACGCCCGCGAGTCGATGTTCACCTCCCAGGTGGACTCCTACAACGACAACCTCCTCGTGGACGGCACCCCCTACGCCGGGCGCACCCTCTGGAACGAGGACTACCCGCTCTACCGGCACATCGCCGCGCTCGCAGACCTCCGCTCCGAGCACGCCGCCCTCGCCACGGGCGCCCAGGTGGAGCTGTACGCCGAGTCCGGTGCCGGCGTCTACGCCTTCTCCCGCGTGGACCGCGAGGAGAAGGTGGAGTACCTCGTGGCGCTCAACAACACCGCCTCCTCCTCCGAGGTCTCCTTCGCCACCCTCACCCCGGGTGCCACCTACGCCCCGCTCTACGGGACGACGGCGGAGCTCACCTCGGGTGCGGAGGGTTCCGTCACGCTCACCGTGCCCGCCCTGTCCGCCGTGGTCTACCGGGCCGGGACCACCGTGGCCGCTGCGGGCGACGCGCAGGCGCTCACCGTGGCCGCCGGTGCCCCGCAGGACGGGCTCACACCCGTGACGGCCGACGTGGCAGAGGACCGCTGGGCCGAGACGTCCTTCTGGTACCGCGTGGTGGGCGCGGAGGACTACACGCCCCTCGGCACCTCCGAGGGTGACGCCCCCCGCGTGTTCGCGGACCTCGGGTACGCGGCGGGCACCCCGATCGAACTCCGGGCCGTCTCCGTGGACGCCTCCGGTTCCGCCGTGGCCGACTCCCACGTGATCGTGGTGGGCACCGACATCGGCACCACCCCGGAGGAGGGCAGTGGCGGCGGGACGGGCGAATTCGTCACCGTGCCCGGCGACCACAACGCCGCCATGGGCTGCTCCGCCGACTGGGAGCCGGGCTGCGAGGCGGCCGCGCTCACCCTGGTCGAGGACTCCGGCCTGTACACCGGTACGTTCGACATCCCGGCCGGCAGCTACGAGTACAAGATCGCCATCGGCGGTACCTGGGACACGAACTACGGCGAGGGCGGAGTCCCCAACGGGGGCAACTCGCCCTACACCCACGAGGGCGGGGAGATCACCTTCTTCTACGATCCGCTCACGCACCTGTTCTTCAACACCGCCCAGTCCCCGATCATCACCCTGCCCGGCAGCTTCAACGCGGCCGTCGGCTGCGGTGGGGACTGGGAGCCAGCCTGCCTGGTGACGCTCATGTTCCCCTCCGGGGAGGGCACCTACACGTGGTCCACGAGCGCACTCCCGGCCGGTAGCTACCAGGTGAAGGTGGCCCACGGCATGTCATGGGACGAGAACTACGGCGTGGGCGGCGCCCCCGATGGCCCGAACTACGAGTTCACCACGGGCGCGAACAAGCTCGTGACCTTCACCTATGACATCGCCACCCACCTGCTGGACATCGCAGTGGAGGACCCGCCACTGGCCGGGACCGGCCAGTTCCTCGGGCACTGGATCGATGAGGACACCATCGCGTGGCCCGCGAACCTCGCGCCCACGGACCCCGAATCCCACACATGGGAGCTGTGGACCGATCCCGACGGCGGCATGTCGCTCCAGGACGGTGCGGTCACCTCCGGCACCGGCGAGGCGGCCGTCAAGCTCTCCGACCTCACCGTGGACCCGGACGGGCTCACCGAGGCGCAACTGGAGAACCGCGGCCACCTGCGCGGCTTCCTCGCCCTCAAGCTCGACGACGGCACCACCCGCGCCGCGATCGAGGACGCCCTCATGGGCGCACTCGGCGTGCTGCAGGTGGACGGCGACGGCACCCCGCGCGCGTTCACGGGCCTCCAGGTCCCGGGTGTGCTCGACGACCTGTACGCCGCCTCCGCCCGCACGCAGGAACTCGGCCCCCTCTTCGACGCGGCCGGCGTCCCCACCCTGCGCCTGTGGGCGCCCACCGCGCTCGACGTCGAGCTGCAGCTCTTCCCCGACGCCGGCGGGACGGGCGAGCCCACCGTGGTGGAGATGACCCGGGCCGCCGACGGCACCTGGTCCGTGGTGGGGGAGGCCGGATGGGCCAACCGCGCCTACCTGTACGACGTGGAGGTCTTCGTCCCCTCCCTCGACGCGGTGACCAGCAACGTGGTCACAGACCCCTACTCGGTGGGCCTCGCGCTCAACTCAACGCACTCGGTGATCCTCGACCTGGACGACCCCGCGTGGGCGCCAGCCATCTGGACCGAGAACCCCGCCCCGGTGATCGAGCAGTTCGTGGACCGGGCGATCTACGAGCTCCACATCCGTGACTTCTCCGTCTCCGACGAGACCGTCCCGGAGGACCTGCGCGGCACGTACGAGGCCTTCGCACTCGAGGACTCCGACGGCGTGGCCGCCCTCACCGAGCTGGCCGAGGCGGGGATGAACACCATCCACCTCCTGCCCTCCTTCGACATCGCCACGATCGAGGAGGACCCCGCCCTCCAAGTGCACCCCGTCATCCCCGACGCGGCACCGGACTCCGAGGAGCAGCAGGCCGCGGTTGCCGCGGTAGCCGATCAGGACGCGTTCAACTGGGGCTACGACCCGTTCCACTTCAACACGCCCGAGGGCTCCTACACCGCCCCCGGTAGCCAGGTGGGCGGCGAGAGGACCCACGCCTTCCGCGAGATGGTGGGCGGGCTGCA
>CAZTOM010000031.1:2171-14594 GCA_964615555.1 uncultured Actinomycetaceae bacterium | reverse complement strand
GTGCCCCCAGCCGCGGCACCCCGGCGAGCGGCGGGGTCCCAGCGGAAGGTGCGGTGTTCATGTGGTCCCCCGGATCGGATGGTCGCCCTGCATAGATGATGGCACGCCAACAGGCCGCGAGGGTGGCACACCCCCTGCTGTGCCACCCTCGCGGAAGTACGGGATCAGAAGAACCGGATCAGATCTCGCCGCCGTGCAGGGCGAGGGCGTCGCGGGCGAGGCCCTTGCCGATCTCGGTGTGGCGCTCGAGGGCGCTGAGGGCGGCCTCCTGGTCGCCGGTGGTGATGGCCTCGGCCATCGCGAGGGTGCCGGTGTGGTCGAGCTGCGCCTGCCAGGTGTCGTCGTCGAGGGCCTGGCGCCACACGGTGCCGATGCCGAGGCGGCGGAAGGCGTCCGTGAGCTGCGCGGACTTGGTGACGCCCACGATCCGGTTGTGGAACTGGGCGTTGAGGGCCAGGAACTCGTCGAGGGCGGAGGAGTCCTTGGAGCGCAGGTCGGAGATGCGGTCCGCGGTGTCGCGCAGGAACTGCTTGTCCTCGTCGGTGAACTTCTCGAAGTAGCCGGTGAGCACGCCGCGCTCGATGGTGGCGCGGCCGTCGTAGGCGGCCTCGAGGAAGGAGCGGGTCATCGGCACCTGGACGAAGCCGCCGTCCTCGGTGGGCTGCACGAGCTCCTCGGTCACGAGCTTGACCATGGCCGAGCGCACCTGGTCCTCGTCGCTGCGCAGCGCCTCGGCGATCTCCGCGAGGTCCAGGGACTCGCGCAGCGGCGTGCGGCGCTTGAGCACCCAGTCGCGCACACCCTCGTAGGCGGCCATCTCCTTCACGCGCTCGAGGCGGCCCATGGTGCCGCGGAAGTAGGCGAGCGGCTCCCGCTCGTACGCGGCGGCGGAGGCCACGCGCCCGAAGAACACGGTGTGGGTGCCGCCCACGGGCGTCTCCTCCACCACGCACTCGATCGTGGCGAGCGCGCCGTCGATGAGGGGCACGCCGAGCACACCCTCGGTGACCTCCACGCCCTCGAACTTGTCGATCCCCCGCTTGCCGAACTGGAACGCGAGCCCCGCCTGCCCCTCGGACAGGATGTTGATCGCGTACACGCCGGACTTCACCACGGCATCGTGGGTGGTGGAGGACTTGTTCAGGCACACCAGCATCATGGGCGGCTCCATGGACAGCGAGGAGACCGCGGACGCCGTGGTCCCGAACCGCTCCCCGTCCGCCGCCGTGGTGATCACGGCCACGCCGCTCGCGAAGTGCCCCACAACGTTGCGGAACACGGTCGCGTCCACGGACACATCCTCGGGACGTACAGTCATGGTCTGCTCCTTCTCCTTGGGTCCTACGGGGTGGTGAAGTCCTGGGTGCTACGGTTTCGAGCGTATGCGCGTACTAGGGGGTCATGAGGTCGATCAGGGGGGCGAGCGTCTCGAGTTCGTCGATCCTCCCGACGGCGTCGATCACCTTCTCCGCCCGCTCCGGTGGGAGGGCCCCACCATAGGCGACGTTCTGGCGGAACTTCTCGCGGACGCCCTCCTCGGTCAGGGGGTGCGTGCGCAGGTCTCCCCGGGGGGCGTCCACCCGCTGGCGGCGCACCTCACCGGAGGCGAGCCTCACCTCCACCTCGGCCGTGAGGCGCTCGCCCGGGTCCAGGGTGGGGGCGATCTCGAGCCGCTCCAGCAGGGCGGTCACGCCCGGGTCCGCGAAGGCCTCCGCCGTCATGTGGTGGGGGCGGACCGTGCCGTTCACGAGCGCGCAGGCCGTGGTGTAGGGGATCGAGAAGGCCGCGGAGGCCTCGGGACTGCGGCCCGCCCGGAAGGGGGCGCCCACGAACCCGGAGGCGGTGCGCGGGGTCACGTGCACCACCACGGACTCGATGTCCTGCGCCCGCACGCCGTCCTCGTACAGGCGGCTCGCGGCGTCCACGGAGGGGTGGGAGGCGCGGCAGCAGGACCACGGCTTGAGCACCGCGTCCCCGTGGAAGGTCTCCCCCAGGCCGATGGTGATCCGCTCCGGGGTGGGGGCGGCGCAGTGGGTGGCGAGGAAGCCGTGGCGGCCTTCGATCGGATCGGCCGGGCCGGAGAAGCCGCGGGCGGCAAGGTCAGCCGCCTGGATGGCGTTGCGGGCCGCGAAGGCCATGGGGAGGCGGAAGGTGGCGGTCTGGTCGTAGATCGCGTCCACGGTGCCGGAGAGCTGGTTCACCACGATCCCGAACGCGTCCACGGTCTGCTCGTAGCCCAGCCCGAGCAGGCGGGCGGCGAGCGCGGCCGCGCCCACGCCGTTCACGGTGCCGGTATTGTCCTGCCCGGAGTAGACGTCGAACCCGGAGGAGACGGCCAGTCGCGCCGCGATGTCATCTCCCACCACGAGGGCGGTGAGGAAGTCCGCGCCGCTCACCCCCTGCCGCTCGGCGAGTGCGAGCGCCACCGGGAGGGTGGTGCCGGTGATGTGGGCGGCTGCCGTGGTGCCCTCGGGGCCGTCGGCCTCCACGGGCTCGAAGTCGTGGGCCCGCATGAGGGCCGCCATCGCCATGGCGGCCCCGTGGGCGGGGGCCCGCAGGGCCGAGCCGAGGATGGCGGACTCGCCGGACCCGCCCCAGGAGGTGACGAGGTCCAAGACCGCGGCGCTGCCCTCCGCCCGGTGGCCGGCCGCGAGGCAGCCGAGCCCGTCCAGCCCCCGTGCGCGGGCCCGCGCACGGGCGTCCTCGGGCACGGCCGTGGCCGGCAGCTCGGTGGCGTGGCGGGCGAGCGCCTCGGTCAGGCCCACGGGGTTCAGCTCTGCGTGCCGGAGGGGATGTTGGAGTCCGCGGGGAGCTCCACGCCGGCCAGCTCGAGCATGCTGCGCAGCGCGCCGGTCTCGCCCTTGGCCTGGGCCTTGCGGTGGTCGAGGCCGCGGCCGCGGGCGAGCGAGCCCAGGTAGAAGCGCTCGTAGAGCTCGTTGCGGCTGCCCAGGGCGGAACCCGCGAAGTCCCACGCGGTGCGGAAGATGAGCGCCCGGTCGCGCGCCGTGTACCCGTTCGCGCCCGGCAGGTAGCGCTCCGCGAGGGGGCCCAGCCGGTCGTCGTCGAACGCGCCCTGGGTGGGGGTGGCGAGCAGGTTGTGGGAGCCGAGGGTCTTGATGATGTCGGTGATCCGGACCATCCACGTGGGCATGATCGTGCGGATCGCGGAGATGTCGTCGTGGCACAGCCAGGCGCCGCCGCCCCAGTCGAAGGAGTTGTCCTCCGCGGCCTGGATCACCTGGCGGGTGATGCGCAGGTAGGTGTAGAGCTCACCGAGCAGCGCGGCCACGTCCGGCTTGGAGTCCGCGCCGGTGACCTTGGCCATCTGGGTGCACAGGTCGTAGGCGAACTCCATCTTCACGCAGGCGCGGATCGCCGTCTGCTGCTGGGTGTTGCCGGTGGCGGTGCCACCGTTGAGGGAGTTGTAGACGTCCAGGTTGCCGTCGATGAAGACGCGCTCGTGCGGGACCAGCACGTCGTCGAAGATGACCACGGCGTCCTGCTCGTCGAAGCGGGAGGAGAAGGGGCGGTCCTCCACCGGCTGGTCCACGCCGTAGTGGTCGCGGCAGATCATGACCACGCCGGGGGTGGCCACGGGGATCGCGAAGCTGAGCGCGTACTCCTCGTTTCCGGGGCGGATCGGGGTGGCGGGGTAGACGTAGAGCTCGTCCGAGATGGGGCCGAGCGTGGCGAGCATCTTGGCGCCGCGCACCACGAGGCCCTCGTCCGTGCGCTCCACCACGCGCAGCGTGAGGTCCTCGTTGATCCCCTCGAACTCGCCCTTGGACTTGTCGATGGCCGCGTGCGCGATGGTGTGGGTGAGTGCCAGGTCCTTCTCGATCACCTCGCGGCGGTAGGCCGCGATGCGCTCGTGGTAGACGGGATCGCCCTTCGCGAAGATGTCATGCCGGTTTACGTGGCCCGCGAGCACCACGTTGATGTAGTCCGGGGTCCGCCCCAGCATGCCGCGGGAGAAGCGGGCCAGGCGGTCGAAGGCGCGGTGGCGGGTGGCGATGTCCTCCCGTGACCGGGACAGGAGGTGGGAGACGTTCATGGTGCCCTCCCCGTCGGGGCCCTCCATGAGGCAGTCCTCTGCGAAGGTGTGCTGGTAGTCGAAGTACGAGGCCATCCCGTTCACCGAGCCGGCGAAGGTGGGGTGCGTGGCAACATCCACGCGCTCGTCACCGAGCCAGACCTCGCGGCCGTCGGCCAAGCCTGCCTTGTACTGCTCGCCCGTACGTGCGGTCATCTCTCACTCCTGGGGGCCGGACCAAGATTACGCAATCTTGATCTGATCGTGTTTTCTTTAGTTGATTATACAGAATCTGACGAGGAAGGGGAAGGCCGCGGCGGGGAGGGCGCCCGCGGGCGCCCTCCCCTGCGTGCCGCTAGTTCTTGCGGAGCCTCACGAGGATCCGGGAGCGGGCGTCCGCGAAGCGCGGGTCTGCCTTGGTCTTGACCTGGTCGCGGTGGCCGCCGAAGTCGGTCTCGATGATGTCCACCACGCGGGCGGGCTTCTCCGCGATCACCACCACGCGGTCGGAGAGGTACACGGCCTCGTCGATGTCGTGGGTGACCAGGATGATGGTGACGCCCATCTTCTCCTGCAGGTCGAGCACGAGGTCCTCGAGCTCGAAGCGGGTCTGCGCGTCCACGGAGGCGAAGGGCTCGTCCATGAGGAGCACGGTGGCGTCGTAGGCGAGCGCCCGGGCGATCGCCACGCGCTGCTGCATACCGCCGGACATCTCCCAGGGGTACTTGTGGCCCTGGCCCTCGAGGCCCACGGCGGCCATCGCCTTGTCCGCCTCGGCGAGGCGCTCGGCCTTGCCCACGCCCTTGCCCTCGAGTGGGAAGGCCACGTTCTCACGGGTGGTCATCCACGGGAGCAGGGAGCGGGAGTAGTCCTGGAACACCACGCCGAGGTCCGGGTGGGGGCCGTTGATCTTCTCGCCGTGCACGCTGATGGCGCCGGCGCGGGGCCGCAGCAGGCCGGAGAGCCCGCGCAGGAGGGTGGTCTTGCCCACGCCCGAGGGGCCGACGATGGAGACGAACTCTCCCTTGCCGACCTCGAGGTCGAGGCCCTCGATGATCTTGTTCTCCTGGGCACCGTGGCCGTACGCCATCGTCATGCCCTGGACCTGCATGTAGGCCGAGCCGGGGGTGCCGGCCGCGCCGGCTCCGGGGGTGGTCTGGGTGGTCATGATGTCTCCTAAGGGGCGGGTCACTTGCCGGCCGAACGGAAGTACCAGGACAGGATCCGCCGTTCGATGACGATGAAGAGCAGGGTGATGAGGTAGCCGATGATGCCCACGATGAGCGCACCGGCCCAGGTCTCGGGGACCTTGAAGGTCTGCGAGGCGTTGAGGATGTAGTAGCCGAGGCCACGGGTGGAGGCGAAGAGCTCGGAGACCACCATGACGGTGATACCGATCGGCAGCGCCACCCGGACGCCGGCCAGGATCTGCGGGAGTGCCGAGGAGAGCACCACGCGGCGGAAGTACAGCATCGGCGGGATCCGGTAGACCTTCGCGAAGCTACGCACGGTCGGCTCCACGCCGAGCACGCCGTCGATGGTGTTCAGCAGGATCGGCCACACGGTGGCGAACGCGATGGTGTAGATCTTGGGACCCTGCCCGAGCCCGAAGGCACCGATGATGAGCGGGACCAGGGCGGACTGCGGGATGGAGCGGAAGAAGTGGAGCACCGGGTCCACGATCTCGCGCAGCCGCTTGGTCTCACCGATCGCGATCCCGAGCACCACGCCCACCACGAGGGCGAGGCCGAGGCCGGCTGCGAGGTTGGTCAGGGAGTAGATGGCGTTGTTGAGCACCACTCCGTTGAGCACGTCCCGCCAGGCCACTTCGAGGATCCGCGAGAGCGGCGGCACGAAGAAGTTGGTGCTCCTCTCGGTGGCGAGCCACCACACCGCCAGCACGAGGACGATGAGCCAGGAGTGCTCGAGGACGCGGATGGGTGCGGGGAAGCGGTCCTTCTTGGGGCGCTGGCGGCTCTTGATGGCCGCCTCGGACGGGGTGACCCCGACGGTCTTGGTTGTCTCACTCACTGCTCTGCCTGTTCCACTTGAGGAGGTTCTTCTCGAGGCGCTGCAGGATGGTCGCCACCGTCCAGCCGATGATGCCGGCGAAGATGATGTAGGCGAACGCACGGTCCCAGTGCTGGGCCTGCTGCGCGAGGGTGATGTCCCGTCCGATGCCCTCGGTGAGGGAGAGGACCTCCACACCGATGGCCACGAGGATGGAGATGGAGGCGGAGATCCGGATTCCGGTGGCGATGAAGGGCAGGGCCGCGGGGAGCAGCACCTTGCGGAATCGCAGCCAGGTCCCGATCCGGAACACCCGGGTCATGTCCACCACGGCCTGCTCCTGGCGGCGGGCGCCGTAGATGGTCTGGACCAGGATGGGCCACACCGCGGAGAGGACCACCACCACGATCTCCATCTGGGTGGTGGCGCCGAGGACCATGATCACCACGGGCATCAGCGCCAGCACCGGGAAGGCGCGGAGGAAGTCCACGAGCATCGAGGTGGACCTGTCCAGGAAGGGGATGGACCCGATCACCAGGCCCAGGACCACACCGAGGACGATGGAGATCCCCCATCCGGTCAGTGCGGCGAGTGTGGTCTTGCCGATCGCGGCCCAGAAGGACGGCGAGGTGATGGCGTTCCACAGGGCGGTCGAGATCTCGACGACCCCGGGGGTCATCGACGGGAGGAACCCGCTCCAGATCACGATCTGCCAGAGCAGCAGGAGGGCGGCTACGAAGCCGAGCCTCTGCAGTAGCAGACCGATGTTGACATCTGCTCGTGACATGACGGGTTCCTCCTCGTCGGTGGGGGGATTGGTTACTCGACGTCGGTGTTGAGCGGGACGCCCTCCCAGAGGAGCTCGTCCAGCGCGATCTCCTCGGCGATGACGCCGAAGTGGGCGGCGGAGGCGAGGCCGCGCTCTGCCGGGTTCACGTTGATCTCGGTGGAGATGGGCACGAGGTTCTGGGTGACCTCCTCCACGGGGACCTGGTTGATCTCGGCGTGGACCTCGCGGGCGAGGGCGTCGTTCTCCATGTAGATGGCGTCGGCCTCGGCCATGGCGGCCACGAACGCGTCGATGATCTCGCCGTTCTCCGCGAGCCACGGCTCCTGGCCGATCCAGACGGTCACGGGCATGTTGGTCTGGACCTCACGGGTGGGCGAGGCGATGGAGGGGTATCCCGCGGCGAGCATCTGGTGGTAGGCCTGGTCCACCGCGAACACGGCGTCCACGGTGCCCTGCTCGAGCGCGGCCTGCATCCCGGCGAACGGGATGACCACCTGGGTGAGGGCGTCGATCGGGACACCGGAGTCCTCGAGGCGCTGCATGAAGGGCAGCGAGCCGCCCGTGTTGATGCCGGTCACGCCGATGGTCTTGCCCTCGAGCTGGGACATCTCGGTGATGCCGGAGTCCGGTGCCACCATGACGCCCGAGTTGTCGAAGTCGGGGTCCACCTGGCCGTTGCCGGCGATGATCTTCAGCGGCAGGCCCTCGATCACGGAGGCCGCCAGCGGGATGAACGAGCTGGTGGCGATCTGGACCTCGCCGGACATCAGCATGGCGATGAGGGAGGCGGGGTCCTGCCCACGCTTGATCTCCACGTCCAGGCCGTGCTGCTCGAAGATGCCCTCGCGCTGGGCGATGTAGGCGGGCTCGTAGTGGAGCGGGGCCACCACGATCGCGAGCTCGGTCAGCTCACCGGACGGTGCGCCCGCCTCGGTGCTGTCCGAGGTGGTGCCACCCGCGGGCGGGGTGGTGGTTGCGCCGCCGCCGTTGCCCCCGCACGCGGCGGTGGTCAGGGCGAGGGCCGCAACGGCGGCAATGAGGGACACACGCCCCTTCAGAGTCTTGCGAACCATAGAAATCTCCTTCTGCGGTGAGGGGGATGTCCGGGGCTGAGTCGCTCCCTTGCCACTCCCGTTGTCATCAATGTATCCAAGGCCAGAAAATATATCAAGAGGTAAACCATGCATTCTTTGCACGATTCTCTTCTAGTACCTCGGCAGCCACCCGTCGGGCCCGCCAGCCTGCGCGGACGCGCCCGCGGCCTGCACTGACTCCCTGCCGACGGCGCCGCTCACCACCCGCACCGGCGCACCGTCCTCGGTGGCCAGGTCCGTCCGGGGGCGCCCGTCCACCACGAGTCCGGCCAGCAGGCCGACCATCGCGCGGGAGGCCTGTGCCACCTCGGCGTCTGCGAGGCCCTCCAGCATGGGGGCATCGTGCCACTGCTGCGCATTGCCGAACACGAAGGGCAGCTCGAAGCAGTGCGGGCTCGCCCCGCCCAGCATCGGGCTGCCGAGCTCGAGGCGCGTGAGCGTGACCTCGCGCCCCTCCTCACGGGCCGCCTCGGCCACGTGCCGGGCGAACAGCTCGAACTCGTACAGGGTCATGGCACGCGCGAGGCGTTCCTTCCAGCTCGCCTCCGGCGTCTGCTCCACCAGCCGCTCGAACGCGTCCGGCGCCGCGAAGTGCGCACCCACGTAGCCGCGCACGGCGCCCTCGTCGAACGCCGCGTCTGGCGCCCCGGCGAGGAATGCGAGCGCCTCGTCGCGCGTGGTGCTCAGCCACCAGGCCTCCGCGCCCGTGGCGCGCACGGCCTCGGGGAGGGTCTGCACGGTGGGGGCGACGCCGTCGCCGAGCGCGGGACGGAACGCCGGCCCGGCGCGGTACGTCTGGGCGACGGCGCGTTGGGCTGCCAGCACCGCCTCACGTGGCGCGGTGGCGAGGGTCCCCTCAGGTGAGCCGGGGCCAGGGGTGGGAGCGGCGGGAGGTGCGGCGTCGTCGTCGGGGGCCTCGAGGGCGTCGAAGAAGGTGGCGGCGCGGCGCTCGTACTCCTCAGCGGGGAGTGGGGGCTGCCACGGGAGGGAGAGGAGGGCGAGGCGGCGCACGAGCGGGGCCACCTCGGGGTGTTGGGCGAGCGCGAGGGCGTACCACGCGCCGGCGGACTGCCCGGCGAGTGTGATCCGGGTGGGGTCGGCGCCGAGGGCGTGCGCGTGGTCGGCCACCCAGCGCAGGGCGGTGACGAGGTCGGCGAGCCCGCGGTTGGCGGGGCGGGTGCGGGTGCCGATCACGCCGGCGGCGCCGAGCCGGTAGTTGGGGACCACCACGACCATGCCCTCTCGGGCCAGCCGCTCGCCGTCGTACCAGCGCACAGTGCCCGCCCCGGAGATGAAGGCACCCCCGGGGACCATGACGAGCACGGGGAGGGTGGGGGCGGCGTTGGGGGACGCGGCCTCGGGGGACGCGGCGTTGGAGGGGGCGCTTTCGGGAAGGGAGGGGGCGCCGTCGGGGGACGCGCCCTCGGGGACCCAGGCGTCGAGGAGGAAGGCGTTATCGGACTGGGGGAGCTCGCCGAGGGCGGGCCCGATCAGCGGATCGAGGCCGCCGGGCACCTGCGGGAAGATGTGCGGGGCCTCCTCGGCGATCCCGGCCACGGGCACCGCGGGTGAGGTGCGGTCGGCGGGATCGGCGAGATGGGCGTAGCGGACGCCCCGCAGGTGCCGCACCCTCATCGGGCGGCGGTCTGCTCGTACTTGGCGAGGTCCACGTCCGTGACCATGTCCCAGAAGTCGAGGACCGGGAACGGCCAGATCTGGGAGACGCGGCCGAACTTGTTCTTGTACCAGGTGCGCACGGACGGGTGGCCCCACGCCTTGGTGGCGGACGCGGCGTCCACCTTCTCCTGGTAGTCCTCCAGCACCTCCGGCTTCAGCTCCACGGCGTCGATGCCGCCCTCGAGCATCTGGCGGATGACCTCGATCGTGTACTCCACGCCGCCCTCGATCATGGTGAAGAGGGAGCCGTTGACCACGTGGCCGGTGTTGGGGCCGGAGAGGATGAAGAAGTTCGGGAAGCCGGGCACGGTGAGGCCGAGGTAGGCCTTGGCGTCGCCGCCCCAGTGCTCGTGGAGGTCCACGCCGTCCCGCCCGCGGATCACGAGCGGCTCCAGGAACTCGGAGGCCTGGAAGCCGGTGGCGTAGATGATCACGTCCAGCTCGTGGAGCTCGCCGTCCGCGGTGACCACGCCGCGCGGCTCCATGGACTCCATGCCCTCGGTGACCAGCTTCACGTGCGGCTTCTTCAGGGACTCGGCCCACACGCCGTTGTCCCGCAGCATGCGCTTGCCGCCCAGGATGTAGCGCGGGGTGACCTTCTCCAGGAGATCCGGGCGGTCCTCGTACTGCACCTTGAGGAGGGCGGTGAGCTCGTCCTGGACCTTCTGGTTGACCTCCGAGATGGAGCCCTCGCGGTCCCAGTTCGGGTCAGCCACGGTGGTGTGCTGGCGGCCCTCCACGCCCAGCCAGTACTGCCAGAAGCGCAGCCACTGCCCGTAGTAGGGCACCTTGCGCACCAGCCACTGGACGGAGTCCGGCATGTCCGCGTAGTAGCCGCGGGTGGGGAGCATCCAGGGCGAGGAGCGCTGGAACACGGTCAGCTCGGAGACCTCGTCCACGATCGCGGGGACGATCTGGTAGGCGGAGGCGCCGGTGCCCACCACGGCCACCTTCTTGCCGCGCAGATCGATCTCCGGGCGCCACTCGGCGGAGTGCACCTGGATGCCCTCGAACGTCTCGCGGCCCGGGGTGTCCGGGAACTTGGGGCGGTCGAGCTGGCCCACGCCGGTCATGATCGCGTTGAACTTCTCGTCCGTGACGGAGCCGGAGGGGTCCACGATGCGCAGGTTCCACACGCGCTCGTCCTCGTCCCACGTGAGCGTGGTGACCTCGGTGTTGAAGCGGATGTTGCCCATGATGCCGCCGCGCTCGGCGACGTCCTCCATGTAGACCTCGATCTCGTCCCCCTTGGAGAACTGCTGGGGCCAGTCGTCGCGCTGGGCGAAGGAGAAGGAGTAGGCGTAGTTGGGGGTGTCCAGGCGGACGCCGGGGTAGGTGTTCTTCCACCAGGTGCCGCCCGCGCGGTCACCCTTCTCGAACACCGTGAAGGGGATGCCGGCCTGCTTGAGGCGGTAGGCGGCGGCGATGCCGGCCACGCCCGCGCCGATCACGGCCACGGAGAACTCGCGCTCCCCGCGGGTCTCCTCGTAGTCCCACTCCGGCTTGCCGGTGGCCCCCTCCACGAGCGGGACCTCGTGGAGCAGCATCTCGTCGAACTCCGGGCCGCGCCCACCGGTGGCCCAGCGGAAGATCTGGGTTGCGAGCTCACGGGGGATGTGGCCGATCGTGGTGATGCCCTCATCCCGGATGCGGCGCAGCGCCATGAGGGCGTCCTCGCGCACGGCCTCCTGCTGGCCCTCGTTGAGGCCACCCTGCAGCGCCGGGGCGATGTCCGCCGGCGGCTGCGGGGGGATGGTCTCCTCGCGCAGGATCGAGGCGTCGCCGGTGGCGGCCGCGAGCGCGATCAGCAGCGGGGGCAGGTCGGTGTTGTCGATGATGTCCCGCAGCTCGTCATCACTCTCCGTGATGGGCTCGTAGGACTTCCTCCAGTAGAGGTCGTCGATCGGGGTGTCGGCGGGGGATGTGGGTAGACGTCCGCTCATGGGTCCGGCTCCTTCGCTCGATCCATGCGCCGGGAGTCGGCGCACCGAATGTGTCTAGATTACCGCCGGTCTTGCATAAGTCAATACAGAAAATATTATTACCTTCCGTCTACAATAGTGACATGGCTCGGCAATCGAACTCACAGACGCTCAGCGAACTCGTGCGCGGGCAGTTGCACCATGACATCCTCTCCGGCGTCTGGTCTCCCGGGGACCGGCTCCAGCTCACCGCCCTCTCCGAGCGCTACGAGACCTCCTCCACCGTGGTGCGCGAGGCCCTCACCCGGCTCGTGGGCGAGCGGCTCGTGGAGCTGCGGCCCAACCGCGGGTTCACCGTTCCCACCATCTCGCTGGAGGAGCTCCGGGACCTCACCGAGATGCGCTGCGTCAACGAGGCCCTGGGCGTGAAGCTCGCCACCGAGCGCGGCGACCTCGACTGGGAGTCCGAGCTGATCGCGGTCAACCACCGCCTCGAGCGTGCCCCCGAGTGGGACACCGAAACCGGGCTCCACTCCATGGACTGGAACAACGCCCACCGCGATTTCCACCTGAAGCTGATCGAGCCCAGCGGCATCCCGATCCTCTACGACCTCTGCGGCACCCTCTTCGACCTCGTGCTGCTCTACGGCCGCTGGTCCGACACGGCCGGCCGCATGGTGGGCCGCGACATCGCCCAGGAGCACCGCGCCATCATGGACGCCGCCATCAACCGGAAGGGCGACCTCGCCGCGAAGCTGCTGCGCGAGCACTACGAGACCACACTGAACGCGGTGGTGGCCCAGACGGCCACGCAGGAGTAGCGCGGCGGGAGCCGGGCGGGCCCCGGACGCGGATTCGGCGAATCGCAGCCCTGCGGTGGACAATGCCGTTCGGCGT